>JAQULY010000099.1 GCA_028718445.1 Kiritimatiellia bacterium | reverse complement strand
TGATCCGCGTTGCGCGCGCGGGTTACACCGGTTTCCATCTCGATCCCGGGTTCGGAATGTTCTTCAAGTCCGTGTTGTTACCGGAGCTGGACCACCCGCAAGCCGATGAAAACATGGGAATGCTGGCCAGGATCGTGAAGCAGGCCCGCAATTTCGGGCTGGAGGTCTACCTGACCCCGTATAGTCCGGAATTCCGGGCTGACCACCCCGTGTTCAGGAAGCATCCTGAGCTGCGGGGAAGCGCCTTGAGCGCGCGTCCGCACCTTTACAACCTGTGTTCCGGCCAGAACAAGGTCCGACGGTTCCTCGAGGAGCAAACGGCTCGGTTGTTCCGCCATGCTCCGGGGTTGGGCGGTGTGTTTCTGATCACGGGCGGTGAGGCCTTCCTGCACTGCTACACGGCCCCGAACTCGCGGCCGAAGAATCGGACGAACTGTCCTCGCTGCAGCCGCCTTGACCCCGATCGGACGGTGGCGGATCTGTTGAGCGGGATTGCGGCGGCCGTGAAGAAGATTGCGCCCGATGCCCTCGTGGTTGGGTGGACATATAACGCGTTCAGTTGGGCAAAGACGCCGGCCGCCACGGACCATGTGGCGGCGTTTTCCTCCGACTGCGCCTATATGGGCAATTTCGATACCGGCGGAACGTTCGAGCGGGAAGGTGTGACGAGTGTGTCGAACGACTACAGTCTGGCCGTGGTAGGCCCCATGCCTGTCTACGCACGCGAGTCCAAGGTTGCCTTGCGCAAGGGGCTGAAGGTGCTGGCAAAGGTGGAGAGCGGTTGTCCGCGTGAAATCCACGGGGTGCCTTCCATTCCCGCCATGACGCGGTGGGCTCGGAAGTTTGCCGCCGTGATCGACAGCGGGGCCACGGGCACCATGTTTGCCTGGCAGTTCGTGGGTTTCACCGGGAGTCTGTCGGAGGAATTGGCGGGCTGGATGAGCTGGAGCCCGTGTCCGGCCTTGGACCAGTTGTTGCCGCGCCTGGCCGCTCGCGAGTTTGGCGAGAACAACGCCGGCAAGGCGATGCGGGCTTGGCGCTGCTTCGACCAGGCGATGGACGCGTTTCCGTTCTCGGCGTGGACGTCAAGTTTTCGCCAGGGACCGTTCTCTATCGGGTTCGCGCAGCCGTTGATTCTGGATGTCCTCAGTCCTGGCGATCTGTTGCCTTGTTTCTGGATGGGCAATGGGAACGGAGGCGCGAAAGCGAGGCCCCTGTTCATCGGCGATCTGTCGTGGACCCATCCCTTCGGCGTCAAGGCCTGCCTTAAAGCGTTGGTGAAGACGGAGCGTGCCTGGGGAACCGGTTGCGCCGCTCTGGAATCTGCTCGCGCGGACAAGGCCGACGCGGCCGCGTCGGCCCGCCTCGACGCGCACCAGGCGCTGGCGCACGCCATCCTGTGCATGATTCGGACGGCCGTCCACATGGTTCGCTTTCTGGATCTGCGCGATCGCTTGTTCCGGGAGCCGTCCGATCTGAAAGGCGTGCGTCGGCATCTGACGGCCATGCGTGAGCTTGCGAAGCGGGAATTGGACAATGCCGAAGATGGCCTGCTCTGCCTGCCGCGCAACGCGCAGATCGGCTTCGACTACGTCAACGTGCAGGTGGGGTTCACGGAGGCAATGGTCCGGAAGAAGATCGAGCATACCCGCCGACTGATCGATTGGGATCTACCCTACCGGATGTTCCTCCACGGCTATGGCATGTCGGAACGGGACCAGTGGATCCGGGACGACGGGCGGGGGTTCCGGTGAGATGGATGGGAGCGCATCCGGAAGGAACGGAGCGGTTTTCTCGGGCGGACCGTGTGGTTTGGACCCGCTGGGAGGGTGAAGACGAAGGAATAACCGGAAGGAAGGAGTGAGGGTACATGAACCTGAAGATGATAACGAAGAAGCATGGGGGGCTAGCCTCCGCGGTCGCCCTGTTGGCCCTGGCGACGGATGTAGCCGGTGCCGGGTGGTACAACCCCGCCTGGGAATACCGGCAACCGATCGCGATCGCGGCCGGCCTGGCCGACAGCGCGTTGACGAACTTCCCGGTGCTGGTTCAGATCACGAATCAGGTCAACGCCGTCTTCGGCAAGGCGCTCGCCAACGGCTGGGACATCCTGTTCACGGATTCCACGGGCACGAACAAGCTCGCGCACGAGATCGAGCTGTATGCCAACGGGGTCACGAAGGAACTGGACGCCTGGGTGAAGTTGCCGGTCCTGCCGGCCGCGGGCGCCACGGTCTATCTTTACTACGGCAATCCGGTGGTTGTTGCCGACCAGCAAGACAGGACAAATGTCTGGGACACCTATTGCAGAGGAGTCTGGCACCTGGACGAGACCGCAGCCAATAGCCAGACGAATTTCGACTCGACGGCCTACGCCAACCATGGCGTGCGCAGAGATACCAACGGTTCCGGCACTGGCAGCCAGGGACAGATCGCCGGCGCCGGCGATTTCGAAGGTTCCGAAGACCTTGTGAATGCTGGCAACGCCAGCAGTCTGGATCTCTACGGCGCCGCCAACCCGTTGACGCTGTCCGTTTGGCTGCGGTTTCCCAACCCAACCAATACGACAACGCCTCTGATTATCTCCAAAGGGACGTATCCCTATACGTACCACTTGAGGTACGATGCAGGCCAAATCGTCTTCTACGTCAACGACAGCGGTGCGCTGAAGACCGTCTCCAGCGGTGTCGGCGCTGTGACGAACGACTGGATTCACTGGGCTGGCGTCTACGATGGCACGAGCATCAAGCTCTACAAGAACGGCGCCCTCTGCAACACCACGGCGCATGGCGGCGTCGTCAACCAGACGGCAAACGGTTTGTATTTTGCCAACTACTACGGAGGCACGGCTCCGATGGCGTTCGAAGGGCACATGGACGAAGTCCGCTTGGCGAACACGGCGCGTTCCGTGGCCTGGGTTCAGGCCGAATTCCGGAGCGCCTCGACGCCCGGCGCTTACATCCATGTCGGCGACGAAGAGGCGTGCGATGTCGCGGTCGAGTGGTACCAGCGTGCCTGGCGGTACCGTCAGCGCGTGACGCTAACCAACCTCGTCGACGCGAGCCTCACGAACTTCCCCGTGCTGATCCGGATTGCCGCCGCTGACAACGCCATCTTCGGGAACGCGCAGGCAAGTGGCGCCGACATTCTCTTCACCGATATTTCGGGCACGAACAAGCTCGCGCACGAAATTGAGCTTTACACCAACGGCGTCACCAAGGAACTGTGCGCCTGGGTCATCGTCCCCGTGCTGCCGACCACTGGCACCAGGTTCTACCTTTACTACGGCAACCCGGCTGCCGCCGATCAGCAGGAGAAGACGGCTGTATGGGATTCCGCTTACAAGGGTGTGTGGCACCTGCGGGAGATGGCTGACCACAACCAGACCAACTACGACTCGACGGCCTACGCCAACCACGGCCGCCGCAATGACGCCAATCACAGCGGTACCGGCAGCCAGGGACAAATCGCCGGCGCGGGCGATTTCGAGGGAACGGCCGATGATTATGTGGCGGTGGCGAACAGCGACAGTCTGGACATCTATGGCACCAATAACCCGGTGACGCTGTCCGCTTGGATCCGGTTCGACACCTTGGGCACTACGCCTATCATGATCGCAAAGGGCGCGTATGCCTACGAGTACCGGTTTGGGTTCAACGGCAGCAATACGAATCTGGACTTCTGGGTTAACCAGGATGGTGTAGCCAGAGGCCCCAGTAGTGGCATCATCAGCACGTGGACGGACTGGCATCACTGGGTTGGCGTTTACGACGGCGCGAGCGTCAAGCTCTACAAGGATGGCGATTATGTAACCCAGCTTACTCACAGCGGTGTCGTGATCCAGAAGACGCACGGGCTCTATTTCGGCAATTACTATGGTCTGGGGGCGACGTACGCGTTCGACGGTCAGCTCGACGAGGTCCGCGTGGCGAACGCCGCGCGTTCCGCGGCGTGGGTTCAGGCCGAATACCGGACCTCGGCGACGCCCGCTGCCTACCTGGCCTTCACTGCCCAGGAGGAGCGTCCCAATTTGGGATCCATATTGCTCATACGATAGGACCGAAGCGAATGGCCTGGCGCGATCTGCCCGTTGGCGGTAACACGGAGCCATTGGGGTTTCCTCACTTCCCCACACCACACCAAGCGGTGGTGTGGAGGAACTGGGGCATGAGTCAGCCGAGCCGGCCGGGCGCGGTTGGCATGAAGGGAGATGGTGCGTAAACCGAGACTGGCGCGCGCCCTGTTCATGGTCATGTTCTCGGCCTGCGGCTTGTTCGCCGCGGAGACTTGGTGGAACGAGACCTTCGAACAACGCATCGCGGTGACGATCGAGGAACGCACGGGGGTTGAGCGTCAAAAAACGCCCGTCCTGATCGATGGCCAGGCGTTCCTCAGAGCGACCGGGGCGACCAACGTTCCTGTGGGTTCCCTCCGGCTGATCGATGCCGGCGGCGCGGAGTTGCCTCTTCAGGTGGACGAGCGGGATCCTGTCGGTTGCTGCCGGAATCGCGCCCACCGAAAGCTGGGTCCGGACGACGAAATCGTCTTCCAGGTGGACATGGCCGCGAACGGGAAGGGGTCATACTGGCTGTACTACTCCAAGACGACCATGCCGGAACGGGAACCTGGCGACGAAGTTCGCTGCGAAACCGTTCCCGTCACCGCCGGCCACAACTACAATGCCGTGCTCAGCAACTCCTGCCTGCTGGTGGGTATCCGGGGAGGCGATGGGGGAACCAACCTGAATGTGTCCGAGGGATGCATTACGCGCCTGAGTCGCGATGGGCGCGAACTGGTTCGCCCCGGCCCTGAGGGGTTACTCTGGGGCCCCGTGCAGTCCTCCGTCGGCTGGAGCCGCCCCGAATTGGTGGCCCAAGGGCCGGTGCGGGCGACGGTCGCCGTGCAAACGGATAGCGAGGTGGATCAGGAGTTCGAACGCGCGTCCGGTAGCTGGGGTGTCACGGCGCCGACGAAGGGTTATCTGAAAGGCAGGATATTTCGCCAGTTCAGTCTCTACGGCGGCTTGCCTTATGTCGAGTGCCGCGAGGTCTACCGGATCGAGAAAGGCTCGCCGACGTTTGTGGCCGTTTTCGTCTTCTCGTTCCGGACCGCGCCTGTGTCGCCCCTGCGGCGGGCCGACATCCTGTACGGTCCCTGGAACGGCGAGATCCATGAGATCGGGCTGGCTGAGAAGCGCTTCTTCGACACCCCGTACCCGTCGGACGGCTGGATCGCCATTCACAGTGCCCCGTCGCAGAACGGTCTCGCCCTCTTCTTCGACGTCGCCACGACCGTCAACGTTTACGCGAACGTGATCCGGGGATATCTCCGGGACGTATCACTCGGCAAGCCCAGCGATTACGGGCTCACTTCTGACTTCGTTGTCTGCAACAAGATCGAGGACTTCAACCGGTTGAGGACGGCCGGTACTCGTTATGGGCTGTACGTTCTGGAGGACGCGACCGGCGAGGCGATCCATGAAAAGTACGTGACGCTCTGGTCCTCGCCTCTGACCGTTGAATGGGGCAAGCCCGAGAACGTGGCGGCCCCGCCATGAAGGGTGAAAATGTTGTTTCGTCCCGGCTCGGCGGCGCGTTCCCACGTGACGAACGAGCCACAGCGCCCACAAAACGAGAAGGAGCATGACCATGCGAGTCAGACGAACGGGAAGATGGATCCAGACAACCGCCATGAGAGTCGCCGTCGCAACCTGTGCGGCACGCGCATGGGGCGAGGCCCCCGTCGGTGTGTCGCTGGTGAGGGATGGAAAGCCGACGGCAACGATCGTTCTCGGGGACAATGCGATGCGCGCGGCACAGTTCGCGGCGGCGGAGTTGCAGCACCACATCAAGAAGATCACCGGCGCGACTCTGCCGATCGTCAGCGACACAAACGCGGTGGACGGCGCCCGGATTCTCGTGGGCGAAAGCCGACAGACGGCCGGTCTGAATCTTCCCGGCAAGCCGTTTGAGGCGCAGGAATACCTGATCCGGTTCCTGACGAACACGGTAGTGCTGATGGGCTACGACGCCGACCGAAGGACCCAGGTCGCCTACGACGCGAACGATCCTTCCGTGTATGCGACGTGGCCGGACTTCTTTGAGGAACAGGGGACCTGCTACGCGGTCTACGACTTCCTGGAGAGGTGCTGCGGCGTGCGCTGGTTCCGTCCCGGCGAGCTGGGCACGGTGTGTCCCGCTTCCTCGACGCTGGAGGTGACCGGCCCGGAGGTCCGCCGCTCGCCTGAATTCAAGCACCGCAAGCCATATCCGCTTCTGTTGATGACCAGCGACTATGATCGGAGCACGGGGCTCTGGGACTGGGGCTTTGGCGTCCCCGGGGCTGACAGCGGGAAACGTGCTGAGGTCGAGGCGCTGGCCTATCCGGAACTGAAGGGGAAGAGCGATGGCGCCAAATTCGGGATGGTGCGCCTGTTCCTGCACCGCATGCGCCTGGGTGGCGAGGCGGCGCAATACAACCACGCCTTCTACGGCTACTACGACCGCTTCTGGCAGAAGAACCCGAAACGTCCCGAGTTGTTCGAAGCGCCCCATCCCGAATGGTTCGCTCAGGGGTATGGCGAAAAACCGTCGCCGATCAAGGAGGAGGGTAAGACCTACCCGCAGACCTACTACGAGAAACCGCCGCAGATGTGCTTCTCCAACCCGGATTTCATTCGGCAGGTGGTTCGGGACGCCAGGGACTATTTCGACGGCAAGGGCGCCAAACCGGGGGCGGCCGCCGAGGGTGACTACTTCAGTGTGGCGCCGATGGACAGCCCGCTCTGGTGCAAATGTCCGGCCTGTCAGAAGTTGGTGAAGGAGGAGGCCACGCGCGGCCAGGGGAAATACTCCAACGACCGAGCCAGCGATTACGTCTTCACTTTCGCCAACAAGGTAGCCCGTGAGGTGGCCAAGACGCATCCGAACAAGTACCTCTTCATCCCCGGCTACCATGAATACGCCTACCCACCCACCGGGTTCCGGCTGGAACACAACCTGGCGCATAGCTTCTGTCTACACGTCCGCGCCGTATACTCACGGGAGATTCAGGAGAACGACCGGGTCATTCTGAAGACCTGGCACGAGGCGGCCGCGAGCAACCGTTCCATCGTCTATCTCTACTACCTGTTCCCCGTGTATAGCGCCAAATTGGGCCACTTCAACTGTTTTCCCGGGTTCTTTGCCCACAGCGTGGACACATGGTTCAAGCTCTTCCACCAATACGGATTTCGCGGCGCTTTCTTCGAGGGGTTGGGTCACGATGTGGAAGTCTATGTGACCTGCAAGCTGATGGACGATCCGACGCAGAAGATTGATACGCTCCTGGACGACTACTTCACGGGTCTATACGGAGCCGCTGCCGCTCCGATGAAGGACTTCTACCTGGAAGTCGAGAGGATCTTTGCCGATCCCGCCAACTATCCCGACGCCAACGGAGCCCAGACGGCGGAGGTCGCCTGGGACCGGCTGGGAACGGAGGCGCGCATGGCGAGTCTGGCCAGGCACATGGAGGCGGCGCGCGCCGTGGCGCGGACGGACTCCGAAAAGGCCCGAGTGGCGCTCTTCGACAAGCAGATCTGGGAGTACATGACCGTCGGCCGGCAGCGGTATCTGGAGCGCAAACGGACGGCGATTCCGTCGGTGAAGGCGTCCAGAGTGCCGAACGCGGGTGGCGACACCGCCAAAGTGGACTGGAGCAAGGCGCCTGCCATTCGCGAGTGGTCCCAGGTCGAAGGCGGCGCGGCCGATCGTAAACTGGAAGCCCGTCTGGCGCACGACGATGGGTTTCTCTACATGCAGCTTGTGGAGCAGGTGGATCCCAAAACGCTGAAGATCGACAGCATCAGCGTCTGGAGCGGCGACGATTGGGAGTTGTTATTTTCCCGACAGCGCGCCAAGCCCTACCGGCAACTGGGACTTGGACCGTACGGCCTGTCCGAAGGGGTGGCGCAAGGCGAGGTCGATGGGAGGCCCCAATCCGCGTGGGACAGCGGCGCCGTCGTGCGCTCCGACGTGTCCACTGGGGACCGTTGGACCACATGGGTGGCGCTGCCGTTGGCGAAGCTGCTGCCGGGCGGCCTTAAGCCAGGCGACACGTTCCACATGAACGTCATCCGCCTCTGGTGGGCTAGCGGGAGGGCGCGGCAGATCGCTTGGGTCCCGCTGGCTGGTGTCAACCAAGTGGACCGGCTTGGCGAGGTCACGCTCGAGTAGAGGAACTCCCGCGAACGAAAAGCCGCGGGGATGGGGAGTTTTCATGACACCACGCGATCGTCTTAACGCCGCCATGCGGTTCGAACCCGTCGATCGACTGCCGGTGCTAACGTTCGAGCTTTGGCCGGACACACGACAGCGATGGACGTCCGAGGGAATGGTGTCGGAAGCGGAGGAGTTCGCCTTGTTCGACGGTCCTATGCAGAGCTGCTGGTTGTACCGGGATTCGCAACGACCGATTCCCGGTTTCGTCGAAGAAGTCCTGGACGAGACGGATCTCTATACGGACGCGCGGAACTGTCTGGGTCAGGTGGAGCGGCGGCTGAAGGGGAGCATGTCCATGCCGCACTTTCTGGAGTATCCGCTGAAGTCCCGGCAGGACTGGGAGGAATACAGGAACCGCCTGGACCCCGACACGCCGGGGCGGTACCCCGACGACTGGGCCGAATGCGTGATCCGGCGGAAAACGACCGATACGGGGGAGATCCGCGGCGTCGCCGTGTGGGGATTCTATGGTTTTCCGCGCGAGATGTTCGGCCCGGAGGCGCTGTCGTACCTCTTCTACGACGACCCGACGTTGATCGCCGAGATGAACGAGTGGTGGACGCATTTCACGATGCGTCGGCTTGAGAAAGGTCTCCGGGAGATGGATTTCGATTATGCATTGATCTGGGAGGACAACTGTTACAACCATGGCATGCTCCACTCGCCGGATGTCTTCAAGAAGTTCATGGAACCCGGCTACCGTAAGCTGATCGAGTTCTTCCATAAGCACGGGATCGAGATTGTCAGTGTGGACAGCGATGGCAACGTGGACCAACTCATCCCACTGTTGCTGGACGTGGGGGTGACGGCGGTCCATCCGTTCGAGGTGGCGGCAGGCATGGACGTCGTCGCGCTTGGCAAGCAATACCCCCGCCTGCTGATCTGGGGCGGACTCGACAAGCGCGCCCTCGCTCGCGGCCCTCAGGCCATCGATGCGGAACTGAAGCGCGTTATTCCGGCCATGAAGCGCAGAGGCGGCTACGCGGCGGGACTCGATCACAACATCCCCTCGGATATCTCGCTTCAAAACCACCGCTACTTCGTGAAGAAGCTTCTGGAAATGGCGTAGGAAGCGCTCGCCGCCAAATATGTTGTCGAAGGTCGAGCTTCGAGCCATGAAATCGCCACAGACGGACGTGCTTTTGGTGTCGGTGGACGGAAAACCGCTGGGTGCGAGCGGCTGCCGCAAGGCCGTGAGGGCGCATTGCGAGCGGATTGGGATCAAGCCCCATGAGGGCAAGCCGGTGGTTCCCCACAGGTTGCGCCATTCATTTGGCAGTCTGAACATCGAGCCGCTCGGGATCGGGTTGAGCCTGGTCGAGATCAAGGAACAGTTGCGGCACTCAAGCATCCAGATGACCTACAACGTCTACATCGCCAGGAACCCGCTGCACAGGCGGAACGGCTACGAGAGGCGCATGGAGAAGATCAAGGGCCAGTCTGCGGATCCCGTGGTCGTCCCACAACCCGTCGTCCGCATCGGCGTGCGCCCGTGTTGCGACGATCCCGGCGTCCTGATCGACGAGGGCGAGGCGATCCGACGGACGAAGGCGCTCGGATTGAGTTACCGTTCCCTGCGCGTCCATGCCATGAAAGCCGGCATGGCGGAGAAGCGCGACCGCGGCTATGCCTACTCCGCAGCGTTCGTGGACGACCTCGTTGCCAACCACTTCACGCGTGCCGAGGCCATGGATCTCCTCAAGATGCCGTCGTCCACGTTCCACGAGTGGACGAAGACCGAAGACATTGTTTTCGTCCAGATCGGGCAGGTAAGCCTGTTCAAGAAGGACGTGATCGTCGGCAGATGGCAGTCCCGGCGGGGCGGAGTACCCGGATGATTCTCCGGATGATTCGACACTTTGGGAAAACAGTTTTCTCTCGAATGTGTCATAGAACGTTGTTTTCCAGATGGTTGCACATATCGAAAATCTCTTGGTCTCGAAGGGGGCGCTCATAACCTGAAGGTCGTAGGTTCAAATCCTACCCCCGCTTCCAATTTGAGACCACAGACACCCCCGAATTTACCTAGGTAGTTCGGGTTTTTTGTTGTTCGGCTTCTTGCTCGATGCTATGGAAGCGTGTGCGATTCTGCGCGCATTTCCATACACAGTCCCATACAAGTTTTCTGCCCAGGGTCCACTGCCTAGCCCCTTTGATCCCACGTCCGGGGTGCGAGAAATATCTCCGGATCGATTCTGGCGCCCTTTACCCGCGCCGGAATCGTCCTTAGGCCGCGACGCGTCCGGTCTCACCTGCGCTTTTCCTGCGCCGTCCCTTCGCCAGCCGCTTACCCATCTCGGCCCACGGCGCGCTCACCTCCGCCTCCATCTCAGAATCCACCCCGCTGTCGCCGTACCCGCCGCCATTTCATCCACCCGTCCCACGCCAACGTGACCGCAGCGGTACGGATGCACGGACGGACTGTCGCTGTTCGGGCGTGGAGACGACGACATCGTCACACGTTGTGGCCGCGCCCTGCGGGCGCTCGGAGTGGCCCACCGTGTGGCCCCGACGCCGCAGGCCAAGGAGAACGGACGATTCGCCTACCGGCCGTGTCCTCCTGCCACGTTGCTGGATCTGCATCTGGCTTGGCACGAACCACGACGGGGCTCCGCCTGCACACGCGTGGGCTATCACGGTCGCACGTGGACCATCTCACCCACAAATAGATAGGCCCTCCGCACGCCACGCGCTACCCGTTTACTTTTGCATGCGACACTAATTCCACTTTTGCGCGCGCGCCAACACGCAAAAACCTTCCCCGTGACCCTCCGAAGACGATCTGCTAAAATAATTTACTTGAATAATTTCCCGCCGCGCCATACGTCGGCCGGGTTAGGAGCATGATGGAAGGCAAGCGCACCGTTTTCCGGCGCGACCGCCGCGTGGCAATGACTGCCGAGGGGTTGCGCGAAGACTTTAACTGGCACCTGCGATACACACTGGCCAAGGATCAGTTCACCGCCACGGACCGCGACCGCTACGAGGCCCTCGCGCGCGCCATACGCGACCGGCTGTTCGAGCGTTGGATCGTCACTCAGCAGACCTACCATCAGCGCGGCGTCAAGCGCATCTACTACCTTTCGCTCGAGTTCCTGATCGGGCGCCTGCTCGGCAACAACGTCATCAATCTGCAGATGGAAGACCTCTGCCGCGACGCGCTGTCGGGTATGGACCTGGACTGGAACGTGCTGCGCGACTATGAGGTGGACGCGGGGCTGGGCAATGGCGGCCTGGGGCGCCTGGCGGCCTGTTTCCTGGACTCGATGGCGACACTGGCGCTGCCGGCGATCGGCTACGGCCTGCGCTACGATTACGGCATCTTCAAGCAGCAGATCGTCAACGGCGCGCAGGTCGAGGAGCCGGACCACTGGCTGGAACAGGGATACGCCTGGGAAATCGCGCGTCCCGAGTATGCCTGCGAGGTCTCCTTCGAAGGGCGCGTCGAAGTGGCGTCGGTGAACGGCGGCACGCACTGGCGCTGGGTGGACACCCGTCCGGTGCGCGGCGTGCCATACGATCTGCCGGTCGTGGGTTACGGCGGCGCGGTGGTGAACACCCTGCGCCTGTGGAAGGCGCAGGCCACGGCAGAGTTCGACCTGGAGGACTTCAACCGCGGTTCGTACGTCGAGGCGGTCGAGAACAAGGTGCTGGCCGAGAACCTGACCAAGGTGCTCTATCCAAACGACAACGTGTCGCAGGGCAAGGAACTGCGGCTGCGGCAGCAGTACTTCTTCGTGTCGTGTTCGTTGCAGGATATCATGCGGCGCTTCAAGGCCGACGGCTTGCCCTTCTCGGCGCTGCCGGAAAAGGTGTTCCTGCAGCTCAACGACACGCATCCCGCGCTGGTCGTGCCGGAACTGATGCGTCTGCTGGTAGACCGCGAGCTGATGGAGTGGGAAGAGGCCTGGCAGATCACGCAGGCTTGCACGGGCTACACCAATCACACCGTCCTGCCGGAAGCGCTCGAACGCTGGGGCGTGGCGCTGATGGAGCGGGTCCTGCCGCGGCACATGCAGATCATCTACGAGATCAACGGCCGCTTCCTGCGCGAGATCGCCGCGCGCTATCCCGGCGACGTGAACCGGCTGGGGCGCATGAGTATCATCGAGGAGGGCCGCGAGAAGCATGTGCGCATGGCCAACCTGGCAATCGTCGGTAGTTGCGCCGTCAACGGCGTGGCCGCGCTGCACAGCAAGATCCTGCGCGAGTGCATCTTTCCCGACTTCGCGGAATACTGGCCGCGCAAGTTCGGCAACAAGACCAACGGCATCACGCAACGGCGCTGGCTGCTGGAGGCCAACCCGGGATTGGCGGAGCTGATCACGGAGGCTGTCGGCGCGGGGTGGACCACCGAGCTGGAGCGACTGCGCCAGCTCGAACGCTTCCTGGACGACGACTCCTTCCTGGCGCGTTTCCGCGAGGTCAAACAGGCCAACAAGGCAGCCCTGGCCGCCTGGATCTCGGCCACGATGCGCACTAAGATAGATGCCGGCTCGATCTTCGACGTGCAGATCAAGCGCATGCACGAGTACAAGCGCCAGTTGCTGCTGGCGCTGTATATCATCGTGCTGTACAACCGCCTGCTGGCGAACCCGCAGTTGGCCATGCACCCGCGCACCTTCATCTTCGCCGGCAAGGCTGCGCCCGGCTACGCCATGGCGAAACTGATCATTCAGTTGATCCACGGCATCGCCGAGGTCGTCAACAACCACGCCGTGGCCGGCCGCCATCTGAAGGTCGTTTTCCTGCCGGACTACAGCGTGTCGCTGGCGGAACGCATCATTCCGGCGGCCAACCTCAGCGAGCAGATCTCGCTGGCCGGAACCGAAGCCTCCGGCACGGGTAACATGAAGCTGATGCTCAACGGCGCGCTCACGATCGGCACGCTGGACGGCGCCAACATCGAGATTGCCGAGGAGGTCGGCCGCGAGAACATGTTCATCTTCGGTATGTCGGCCGAGGACGTCGGCAAGCGGCGCAAGGGCTACTCACCTTTCCAGGTGTATGGCGAGGATGCCGAAGTGCGCCTGGCCGTTGACCGCATCAAGCAGAACGTCTTCTCGCTACTGCGTCCCGGATTGTTCGATCCGATCGTGCGCAACCTGCTTGACTTCGGCGACTATTACATGCTGCTGGCCGACCTGCGCAGCTACATCGAGGCCCAGGAAGCGGTGGACAAGCTCTATCGGACGCCGCGCGCCTGGGACCGCAAGGCGCTGCTCAACGTCGCCCGCGCGGGGAAATTCTCTTCGGACCGCACGATCCGCGAATACGCCCGAGACATCTGGAAGGTGGAGCCCC
>JAQULY010000098.1 GCA_028718445.1 Kiritimatiellia bacterium | reverse complement strand
AGTTGCTGACGGAGATTGGCAAGCTGTCGCCCGGTCTCGTGCCGGAAGCCTGGATGGCGCTTTGGAAGGAGAACTTCCTCGATCTCTTGTCCCGCATCGAGAAGGTTGTGCACGAAGTCAATCCTAACATCCGCCTGGGCTTGATGCCGGTGCAGAACTTCATTCGCAACTTCGGGGAGGACTTCCTGCGGGAGGCCATCCGCGCGGTCTCCCGCGGAACCCGGCCGCTGCTGCGCACGCACGACTACCACGGCCTGCCCCATGAAATGTTCCCGGGGTCGGGTCTGGCCGCCAAGCGCACGGCGCCGCCGGAATCCGAACACGTCGTCGAGATCGAGAATATTGCCCACAACTGCCATGACTACATGCGCTCGCCTCAAACGACGCGCTACGCCATCTTGAGCGCGC
The DNA here is from genome assembly GCA_028718445.1 of Kiritimatiellia bacterium. GTDB lineage: Bacteria > Verrucomicrobiota > Kiritimatiellia > RFP12 > JAAYLN01 > JAQULY01. The sequence goes on along the minus strand of JAQULY010000098.1, from coordinate 13,190 downwards.
TGGCACTGGGCATGGGTGGCGCGGCACCCACGTTCGGCGACAGTGAGCGCGACATGCCGTGGGAACGCAAGTACCTCGATATGCTGCGCGTCAATGACCGCTTTTTCCGCGCGGTGGCCGACCTGACATACCGGGGTACCCTTCAGGGCGGTATTCCGATCCGACGTCGGGCCTACCAGCGCGAAGTCGGCTACATGGATGCACGGGAGAACATCTGGGACGCATCGCTCAGCGAGGATCCCGATCTGCTCGCGGGCCTGTTCGGCGTCGCCTATCGTTTCGACGCCTGTCCGGTCTGGTTGCTGGGGGAACTGCCGGTGTCCATGTCCAAGGCGGAAGTGGATGCGGCCCTTGACCGCGGCGCCATCGTGGACGCCCCGGGATTGGCGTGTCTCCTGCGCCTCGGATATGGTGACCGGCTGGGCGTCCGGCTGGGCGACTCGATTCCCTACCGCCGCGGCCACCGACTGCTGGAGCACCCGCTCAACGGAGCTTACGGCGGCAACGTCAATGCCCTGCGCGTTGCCTTCCCGACCTATCGCCTGGAGGCCGCGCACGGCCGCTACGAGGAGATCTCGGAGTTCGTTTCCTGGACCGGACGACGCGTGGCGGGCGGAATCCTGGTGCAACGCGGAGGTCAGGGCCGCAACGTCATTCTTCCCCATGTGCTCAGCACTGCCGGCGGCGCGATTTCGGGCATCGTGAACGTGCCGTACCGGCACATGATGCGGAGCCTGCTGGGCTTCGCTCTCGGCGAGCCCCTGAAACTCGCCGTCGAGGCGCCGCCCCGGATCGCGCCATACTATTTCGAGCGCGACGACGGCGCGGTCATCGTCACCCTGCTGAATGCCTATTACGACGACATGTACGACGTTGACCTCTTGTTCGGCGACGGCGCGCGCCTGTGCGGCCGGAAGGTCTACCGCGTCATGTCGAACGGCCGCATCGCGCATCGGCCGACGCTCAAGGTTCGCCGCGCGAAGGACGGCTCGTACCGTCTCCGGCTCTATAAAACCAACGTGCTCGCGAACTGCGATGTCCTGGTGCTGATGATCGGGTGAACGCGGCGGCGAATTGGAAAACGCCTCGAATCCTGGCAAGCACGGCTGTTTTGCGGCGGCGGTCAGCCGCGGCGCGAGCAGCGGAAGATCGAGGTCGCGTTGGTGGCCGTGGAACGCCTCGATGCGGCCGCTCCTGAGGATTACAGCAACGCGTAATCCAAGGCGAATAGCTGTTGGGTGCAGCGCGGGCCGGTTCGTGCTGTGGCAAGGGTCAATCACGCCTGGCCCGGCATGAGTCCTGAATACTGGATCAGTGTCTGGGTCGGCGCACCGGTGGTCGCAGAGGTACAGGCGTTGTCGGCGCAGCCCGCTTCGGATATAGTGCCTGCATGAGGAGGCGGCCTTTTGATCCGGGGCTTCCGCGCCAGGTTGCGGCGCGATTCTTCGACGAAGAGCGACAGGCCGGAGAGCCGTTCTGGACGGTGCGGGAGATCGCGTCACAGTTCGACGTGAGCTATCATGCCGCGCACCTGGCCGTCGCGGCGTTGCTGCGGCAAGGCGTGGTCAAGCGCCACGCTCGTCGCGGGACCTGCGTGGCCACCGGCAAGTTGCCGCCTCTCACTGAATACCAATCTATCCTTAACCCGCATCTGGCCATCGTGTTCCCATGGTGGACGCGCGAACCGGAACACAATTCCTTTGCGCTGGAGTTGCGGACCGAGTTGTTCCGGCAGGCACAGGACCAACACTGGCGGTTCACGTTCCACCAGGAATCGGGATCATGGGATGATCCCCTGTTTCCGGCACGCCTGCTTGCGGCGGGGTGCACCTCTCTCATCGCGCTGGGCGTGGCCGAAGAAGCGGTGTTGGCGGTGACTAGGCTACACGACGCAAACGTGCCGATCGTGACCATCGGACGGAATCAACGCTCCTTCAAGTTCCTGAATGTTCCCGTCGTGGACGGCGACGATCACAAGGCCATGTGGCGCCTAGCCGGCGCCTTGCTGCGCCAGGGGTGTCGGCGAATTGTTGTGGCCGGCAACCATCCTCGCACGAGCACCCGTCTTGCCGGATTCCGCGAGGCATTCATCCAGGCGCGCAAATCAACGCCGATGGACGCGTTCATCGACGCCTTGGACTATGACTATGTCGCGTCCAGTGTCTGGCAGCGACTCGATCGCAAGTGGCCGCCGCAGGCCGTGATTTGTCAGGACTTCTACATGTTTCGCCACCTGATGGCGCTACGCCCGGAGTTGACGGCGCGGATCAAGGCGGGGCTGGTCGTGGCGGTGTTCGACCATTTCTTCTTGAATCGAGCATATCCGGACCTTCCGCTGGTGGAGGTAACCATGGACCCCTCGGAACTGGCGCGGACGGCCATGCTCGTGTTGCGGCGGTCGATGCGCGGCGAATCCGTCCCCGCCGAAACCCTGGTGGACTACCGGATCCAGTGGCCGTCGCAGTAAGTGGACGGCGCCGTTCCGCAATCTGCCGATGTCACGGGCCGCCTTTCGATATGGCGCAGTGTCTCCCCGGTCTTCGTCGTTGAGTGATCGATTTGATCGTTGACTATCTGCCGTTCCATTGGTGACTCTCGCGCCGGCTGGTATGCTGAATATCGATGACACCGTATGCATACCATAAAGGAGATCGGCATGAAACGGCGCATGGAGAACTGGGCGATTGCAGGCGTGCTGGTGGGGGCGGTGGCTGCCGCTGAAGGAGCGGCGATCAACATCAATATCGGATATGGTTCGTCGCCTGCCTACACCGGCACGGCCGCGGCGCCCGATAGCGGGACCACCTGGAACCAGGTGGTCTTGCCGTGGTGGAACGACACCCCGGGCACGGGTACCGTTACCCGGACGGGGTTACTGGACTCGACCAATGGCCTCACGGCAGTCTGGGTCACGATCGAGAACGGCGGTGGGTACTACGTCCCGCAGACCGAGAGGACCATGAGCTTCGCCACGAACCTGATGAGCTCGTTCGCGGTCATTTCGGACTCCGGCAAGGGATCGGGGGTGTTGGTTACGGTGGGCGGCCTGTCGGCGGGTCAACTATACGCGCTGTATCTTTACGCCCAGAACGGCGGTTATGGCAGCGCGTATACCGTGTTCACAAATGGAGCTATCGGCTATGAGGTGGTGAACGGCGGCGATCCGGGCGGCTTTGTCCGGAATCGCAATTACGCGGTGTTCACTGCGGTGGCCGACTCGAACGGCACGATCTGCTGTCCGGTTTCGGCCAGGTCGTACACGGGCGGGGCCTTCAACGGTCTCCAGTTGATTCCGTGCTCGCGTTTGACAACGACATTGAACGTTAATTTCGGCAGAAACGGATCCCCGGGGTATACGGGCGTGGCGATGGCGCCCGATAGCGGGACCACCTGGAACCAAGTGGTCTTGCCGGACTGGACGGCCACGGGCACCGTCACCCGGATGGCGTTGGCGGACTCGACCAACGGGCTGACGGCGGCGTGGGTCACGATCTGCAATGGCAGTGGATACTGGTGGAACAACCCGACCAGCTTCGCGACCAACCTGATGGATTCGGCGGCTCTCATTTCGGACGCGGGTGCAGGATCCGGGGTCTCGTTCACGATTGATGGATTGGTCGCCGGCGGAACATACCTATTGTACCTGTATGCGCAGAGCGCCCACCATGGCAACACGGACACCACGTTCACCGACGGATTCCTAAGTCAGGAGGCGGTGAACGGCGGCGATCCGGGCGGTTTTGTCCTTGGCCGGAACTACGTGGTGCTCGCGCCTGTGGCAGACTCGAAGGGCACGATTTCCTGTTCGGTTACCGCGAAGGCGACCGCCGGCGGGGCGCTCAACGGCTTCCAGTTGATGCCGTGTCCACGGTCTGCGACAACCGCGCTCAATGTGAACTTAGGCCGGAGCGCATCTCCTGCCTTCCTCACTTACGCGGAGACGGCGGTGGCGCCTGACACCGGGACGAATTGGAATCATGTTGCGCTGCCGGACTGGACAGGCACCCCCGGCACGGGCACCGTCACGCGGACGGCGCTGGTGGATTCAACCGACGGTCCAACAGCGGCGTGGGTCACCATCGAGAACGGCGGTGGATACTACGTCCCGCAGACCGAGAGGGCCATGAGTTTCGCCACTAACCTGATGAGCTCGTATGTGGTCCTTTCGGACTCGGGCAAAGGTTCGGGGGTATCGTTCACGATCGGCGGACTGAGTTGTGTGCATCAATACGACCTGTACCTTTACGCGCAAAATGGCGGTTACGGGTCCGCCACCGCCACCTTCACGATTGAGGGAGCGGGCCGAACGGCGACGAATCCAGGATCCTGTCCCACCGGCTTCATTGAGAACGTGAATTACGTGCATTTTCAGCGTCTATCCGCTGGCACGGACGGGAGGATCTCCGGTTCGGTTTCTACACCAGCGTACCTTGGCGGTGCCTTCAACGGCTTCCAGGTAGTACCGACCGGCGTTCGTCGTGGCACGGTGTTCATGATGCGTTAGGTCGTTGTGACTCAGACGAAGGCAAGACCTCAACTGTGTCAACCAAGGAGAATGCCATGCTTCCGAAATCGAGAGCGGACGAGTGGAGCGAACGTAGAGTCCACCATGAGTAGACCCAACTGAGTGTGCCGTGGGCCACGACGGAGAAGGGGGGCGAGGCGAAGGCTTGGTCTGGCGCTGATCCTGTGTCTTGCGGTTGGGTGGGAGGACATCCGGCGGCGCGGGCGCGGACAGTCTGACCAACCTCTTGACAGGAGATACGGTGGCGGACCGTGATGTGATCAGCCCGAAGGCCGACGGTCTGAGGCGCTGGTGTGTGGATTACCGTAAGCGGCGCAGCCGCTTTGGAGATGCGGCTACTCGCCGCCAGACGGGTCAAGACTGCTCCTCTTTTTGTGTCTTCTTTTTGCGTTGCATCAATACTGATACTCTGATATAGTATGTATCAGTCCGGTCGTCTATGTGCCGGTGACCTTGACAAAAGGGGAAACGACCTGAAGGGGCCTGAGGCATTTGGGACCAGGCGTGACGCCATTGGGTGACGGAGCCAATACACAGCGAAGACGGACGAAAAGTCAAGAACGGAGGAGCGGCAATGAAATGCGGACGCGCGCTATCAGTCAAGTTGGTGCCGGTGGTTCTGATGTGTCTTCTGGCGGGAGTGATGACCGGTTGGCCAGGCTCGGCCCGCGGCGCCACGGCCAGCGGCGGCGTGGTGACGACCAACTTCGGGTACGAGGTCCACACCTATACAAACGATGGAACGTTTACGGTGAGCGGCGGCACGCTGACGTGTGACATTCTGGTGGTGGCCGGTGGCGGTGGCGCGGCTGGCAGCGGCGCCGGGGGTGGCGCCGGAGGATTGATTTACACCTCGGCATATTCGCTCGGCCAAGGCGACTATGCTGTCACTGTTGGTGCGGGCGGCGTGGGCGGCGCGACCTACGGTAACAGCGGGACCAGTGGAAGCAACTCGACCTTCGACGTGTTGTTCACCGCTATCGGTGGCGGCGCGGGCGGGTGGATCACGGGCCTTTCAGGCGGCTCCGGCGGTGGCGCAACGTACGCCTCCTCCGGCGGCTCCGGCACGACGGGACAGGGATATGCGGGAGGATCAGGAGATCCCGCCAATGGTTACTCGGGAGGGGGTGGCGGAGCCTGGACTAACGGATCCGACGGCGACGCCAGCTACGGGGGAAATGGTGGCGACGGCGTTGCGCCGTTCCCCGAGGCGCCCCTGGTGTACTATGCCGGTGGTGGCGGCGGCGGCAAGTGCGGCAACGCCGTGGCCGGCACGGGTGGCGCGGGCGGTGGCGGAGACGGCGCGGCGTCCGGCAAAGGGGAGGACGGAACTCCCAACACCGGTGGTGGCGGCGGTGGTGGTGGCACCGGCGGGACTGGCGGGCTTGGCGGTTCGGGCGTTGTGATTGTGCGGTGGCGGCTGCCCGAAGGGAGGCCTTCGGCGAGCGGCGGCACGGTGACGACCAGCCACGGGTATGAGGTCCACACCTTTACGAACGATGGCACCTTCAGGGTAATCGGCGGAACCATACCGTGCGACATTCTGGTGGTGGCCGGTGGCGGTGGTGGCGGTGCCAGCGGTAGTGGCGGTGGTGGCGCGGGAGGATTGATTTACACCTCGGCATATTCGCTCGGGCAAGGCGAATATTCCGTGACCGTAGGCATTGGTGGTGTCGGCGGCGCTGCGTACACCGGCAACGGGTTCAATGGATGCAACTCGACTTTTGATGTTCTCTTCACCGCCATTGGCGGCGGCGCAGGTTGCTGGGGTGGTGGCGCGCTGGGTGGCTCAGGTGGCGGTGGCGGGTACGGCGGCGGAGGTTCCGGTACCGCCGGACAGGGATACGGTGGAGGAGCCGGCTACGACGGGGGCGCGGGCGGGCTATGGGGCGGCGGAGGAGGGGGTGCAAGCGCCAACGGTGCCGACGGGCTCAACGGCCAGGCGGGGGCCGGCGGCGATGGCGTCGCACCGTTCTCTGACCTGCCCTCGGACTACTATGCGGGTGGCGGCGGCGGCGGCGCACAGCACGGCGCGAGCGGTGCGGGCGGCAATGGCGGCGGCGGTAGTGGGGCAGCATCCGGTCCGGGCACCGATGGAATTGTCAACACAGGCGGTGGTGGCGGCGGCGGTGGCGGCTGGGGCGGAGACGGCGGCGCGGGCGGCTCTGGTGTCGTGATCGTGCGTTGGCCGCTGCCCAAAGGCACGCTGTTCATCGTGCGATAAGGTGTTCGTCATGACGTGAGAGCGAAAAGGGGAAAGCGAAGCAGGAAGGAGTGCGGGAATATGAAGGCGGCAGTGTGGAGTCGGTTGGTGGGCGGAGTGGTGGTGCCGGGCGCGCTTGCGGCCGCGGCCAGGGCGAAGATCGCGATCGTGCTGGGTGTGCTGCTCGTCGGCGGCGCGTGGGGGGCGGAGTTGGTGTGGGATGCCGTGCCCGGCAACGGGCAGGCGGACGACGGCGCCGGGACATGGGCTACCGGCGACGCCAACTGGTGGAACGGCGCGACCGATGAGGTCTGGCCGAATACCTCCGCGGATACGGCCATCTTCGGGGCGAACAACGGGGCCGCGGGCGTGGTCACGGTCAGCGGCACGGTTACCGCCGGCGAGGTGGTGTTCACCAACGCCGGATCGGGGGCTTACTGGCTGGCGAACGGCGCCATCGCCGCGCCAACGTTCACGGTGTATACCAACGCGGCTATCGCCTCGGACATCTCAGGGACCGGCGGTTTGACCAAGGCAGGTCCCGCCGCCCTCACGCTATCAGGGGCCAAAAGCTATTCCGGGGCCACGGTCGTGGCGGCCGGAATATTGAATTTCGCCTTGTCGGCGCCGCCGGTTGCCGACGGGCTCCTGGTGTGGTTCGACGGGGCCGATGCATGCACGATGACGACCGATAGCACGGGCCGGGTCAGCGAGTGGTTCAGCAAGGGCACGTACACGGGCAGCGCGACGGCATCGGGCGCCGGGCGGCCGACACTTGCCGCCAATGCACTCCACGGCAACTCGGTGGTGCGTTTCGACGGCGGGAACCGCATGCTCAACACCGGCGCGTTGACACCGTCGAACTTCGCCAACAGCAATGCCACGGTCTTCGTAGTCTGGGCTCCGAACAGTGACACGCAATATGGCGTGCTGTGGACGGCCGTCGGCGGCGAATACTGGCGCTACGCGGGTGACGGCGGGACGTACCTGGGAGTCTTCCGCGCCGTCCGCCTGGAAAACGCGTTTCCCATGCCTACCAACGGAAACCACATGCTCGAAGTCAGGGCATCGACCGGTGCCAATGTGTACGACGTGTGGCTGGATGGTGCGGTGAAATGTGCTTCATCCAGCCCTTGGGGAATGCGGCCGGATATGTATCTCGGCTACGACGACGGGGGCGGGTATCTGAACGGCGACATCGCCGAAATCTTGATCTACAACACGGCGTTGAGCGAGAACGTCCGGCTGGCGGTGGAAGCGTATCTCCATAGCAAGTGGATGGGGAGCGGCAACGTACTGCCGACCGGCACGGCCGTGCGCGTGGCCCCCGGAGCGACACTGGACATGGGTCAGCTCACGGACCAGACCATCGCCTCGCTCGGCGATTCCGGCGGTGGGGGCGGCGCCGTGATTCTGAACAGCGGCACGTTGACCGTCGGCGACACCAACAACACGGTCTTTTCCGGCAGTGTGTCCGGGCTCGGATGCTTGACCAAGACTGGCTCCGGCGCCCTCACGCTCTCGGGGACCAACAGCTACACAGGCGGTGTCGCGGTGAACGCGGGGCGGTTGGAGATCACGCCGACGTTTCTCGGCGGGGACATGACCAACCACGGCGTCCTGTCGCTCAACGTAGTCACGAACATCTTCTTGCAGAGCACAATCAGCGGTGCCGGTTCGTTGGAGAAGAACGGGCCGGCCGTGCTGACCATCGCCTCCGCGCAAACGTACACCGGTCCTACGATCGTGGCCGACGGAACACTGCGCCTGGGCCTGGCGGCTCCGCTTTCCGCCGGGCTTCTGGTGTGGTTCGACGGAGCCGATGCGTCCACGGTCACCACGAACGGGAGCGGACGGGTCAGCGCCTGGGTCAGCAAGGGCGCCTATACCGGCAGCGCCATTCAAATTACTACATCGCAACAGCCCACCCTTGTGGCCAATGCGCTGAACGGGAAGTCCGTGGTTCGATTCAACGATGCGTACAGTCAGCTCCTCTACGACAACGAGGTCTTGACGGCGGCGAACTTCTCCGATAGCAACGCAACCCTCTTCGTTGTCTGGACTCCCCACAACGACACGTCGTACGGCGTGGTGCAGACCGGCAACGATGCAACAGAGTACTGGCGATATTCGGCCACCGGCGAAGGTTATCTCGCGACATTCCGGGAAAAGCGGCAAAATGCCATCCCGTCCAGTATGCCGACGAACGAAACACACCTTCTGGACGTTGTCACGTCGAGTGCCGACGATACGTGGAAAGTCTGGCTCGACACGACGAACGCAGGCGCCACTACGGCGATGTGGGGTCTGGGCACCTCGCTGGCGCTGGGCTATAACTGGATCCCTGGCTGCCTGAACGGCGACATCGCGGAGGTGTTGATTTACAACAGGGCGTTAAGCGACGCTGACCGCCAGATGGTGGAAGAGTATCTCAGCGATAAGTGGGCCTTGGGTCCCGCAACAGGCAGTCTAGGCGGCAGCGGCGTGCTCACCATCGGGTCGGGGGCAGTCCTGGAACTTGTGGCCACGGACTGCCTGCTGAACACCAATGCGCTGGTCCAAGTCGCGGCGGGTGGCGTGATTTCCCTCACGCAGGGTGTGCGGCAGGCGGTCCGGCGGCTGAACTTGGGCGGCGCGGATGCGCGGCCCGGGACGTGGGGACACAGCGGTAGCGGCGCCGACAACACTAACGACGCGTTCTTCGCGGGAACCGGCATGCTCGACGTGCGGGAGACCACCAGGGGCACAGTAATCATGCTCTATTGATGTGGGATCAAACAGAGCAGAATCTCATCAAGAGGAGCTGCATACGATGAATTCGGGAACGAGAGTGGTGTGGTCGGGTCTGGCGGCGTGCGTGTTGGCGTCGTTCGCATGCGCGGCGGAGCCGGACTGGCTGGATGCGTACAACGTGTCGTGGAACTCGCCCAGCGAGTTCTGCTCGGGAAACATGCCGCTGGGCAACGGCGACATCGGCCTCAACGCCTGGGCGCAAACCGGCGGCGGACTGGTGTTCTACATCAGCAAGACGGACGCGTGGAGCGGGGATAATGAACTCCTGAAGGTCGGCCGTGTCCGCGTGACGTTCACCCCCGATCCGTTCCAGCGCAATGCGGCCAACCAGCCGCGGCCGTTCGGGCAGATACTGAAGTTACGCCAGGGTGAAATCGAAATCGGGGCCGGGGGGCCTGGCGAACACGTGGCCCTGCGGTTGTGGGTGGACGCCAACCGTCCCGTGATTCGTCTTGATGCCTCAGGCGATCACCCGTTCGAGATGAACGTTGCGCTTGAGACGTGGCGCGACGGCCAGGTCGTCGTGCCGGGCGACGATCGCCAGTTGACCTGGTATCAACGCAACGAAACGTCCATCTGGACGAACACGCTCGCCTCGCAGGGGCTGGAGACGCTCATAGTTCCGGCGAACGACCCGCTCCTGTACCGAACTTTCGGTGGCCGGATCACGGGAACGAACCTGATCCGCCGGAGTGCGAACGAACTGCATTCCGAGCAGCCGGCGGCCAGCCACGCTGTGGCCGTCGTTGTGTTGACCGAGATGGCTCCGAGGCTGGAGACTTGGCTGGACGCGATCAAGCGGCAGGCATCGGAGATCCAGGCCACCGACTGGGAAGCCGCACGCACGGCTCACCGTGCCTGGTGGCACGACTTCTGGAACCGGAGTTGGATTCGGGCCAGTTGCGTGGACCCGCAGAAGCGGGATCTAGTGCGCAACGAGAGCCGTGGCTACACGCTGCAACGATTCATGTCCGCCTGTGCCGGACGCGGGGCGTACCCGCTCAAGTTCAACGGCTCGATCTTCACCTTCGACGGTCCGAACCTCTTTCGTCCGACGGAACCTGCGCATGCGGACGAGCGCGCGTGGGGCGGCTGCTACTGGTTCCAGAACACGCGCTTGTTTTACTGGCCGATGCTGGCCACCGGCGATTACGATCTGATGCAGCCCTTCTTCGAAATGTACCGGCGCCACCTGCCGCTGGCCATCGAAAGGACGCGGATTCTCTGCCGTCATCCAGGCGCTTTCTTTCCCGAGACACTTACCTTCTGGGGCACCTACGGCCCGGGCGACGGTCTCCGCGTCGACGGCGCCGACCCGTTCGCTAAAGTTGGCGAATTCATTCGCTATTACTGGTCGGGCGGGCTGGAGTTGACGGCCATGATGTTGGACTCTTATGCGCATACGGACGACCGCGCCTTCGTCACCAACACGCTGCTGCCGGTGGCCGATGCGGTCGTCACCTTCTACGACAAGCACTATGCGCGCGACGCGGCGGGCAAGCTGCATATGGCGCCGGCACAGGCGTTGGAGACGTATCACTCGGTCACCAATCCGCTGCCGCCGATCGCGGGGTTGACGTTCGTGCTGCCGCGCTTGCTCGCGCTGCCTCAGGACCTGGCCACGGCGGAGCAACGTGCGGGCTGGACGCGGCTGCTGGGAGAACTGCCGCCGCTTCCCAAACGCACGGAGAACGATAAGACCTTCCTGATTCCGGCGGAGACTTACGGCGAGATGCGCAACTCCGAAAATCCCGAGCTCTATGCCGTGTTTCCGTACCGCCTCTATGGCGTGGGCAAGCCCGATCTGGCGATCGGGCGCGAGACCTTCCTGCGCCGGCGTGTTCAGAGCGGGGGCGGCTGGCGGCAGGATCCGATCCAGGCCGCGCTGCTCGGACTGAGCGAACTGATGCCCAGCTATGCCAACCTGCTTGGGCCCCAGGGGACACGCTTCCCGGCCTTCTGGACGGGAGGGGGCTGTAATTGGATCCCGGACATGGACCATGGCAACTCGGTTTCCATGGGGTTCCAGACGTCGTTGCTCCAGACCGATGACGGCAAAATCTACCTTTTCCCCGCCTGGCCGAAAGACTGGGACGTAGAGTTCAAGTTGCACGCACCGGCGAACACGACCGTTGAGTGCGTCTACCGCGGTGGCAAAGTGGAGAGACTCGTGGTTACGCCGGAAAGCCGCGCTTCGGATGTTGTCAATCTCCTGAACCCCTGAAAGGAGGAACATGATGCGGCTGAAACGAGTCTGGACGGTGGTGTTGTGTTCAGGATGGTTGATGGCGACCATGTCGGCTGGCTTTCCGCCACCGTCCGCAGACAAGCAGGGGGCGGGGAAAGAGGCAAGGAGGACATACGGCCCGGACGACCTGCGAAAGATGATATCGGTGGTGAAAGCCAAGACGCCGCCGACCATCGATGGCGTCATGACCAAGGGCGAGTGGGACGATGCTGCCGCGATCGCCGGGCTCACAAAGGTTTGGGAACTTGGGCAGTGGGGCGTGCACGGCGCGAGCAATGACTCGAAAGTGAATCGAATCGGGGTTGTCGCCAGTGACCAGTCCCGCTTCTGGATCACCTACGACGATGACAATCTCTACATCGCCTACCGTAGCCCTCCACCGGCGCGCCCAAAGGATAGCCCCGCTGGCACGGAGGGGATGCTCAAAAGAACCCAGACTGGGCACGACACCAATATAGACTGGGACGACAGTATCGACATCGAAGTCATGTTGCCCACCTATCTTGGCTTCGATGACTATGTCATCCAGATCAACTCGATCGGCACGACCTTCGACTGTATCTGGGGAGGAACACCAGCCGTGGGTTCGACTGTCACCGTTGGCTGGGATCCTCGTGTAGTCAACAAGTCCACGCTGACCCTGGATGGATGGGTGATGGAGACCGCGATCCCATGGAAGGATTTCGGGCCTAAGATAGAAAAACCACAACCGGGCGAGATCAAGTTCATGAACTTCGGAAGGCTTTGGAGAACGCCAGCGGATGACGTCCGCGCCTGGGCCGCGTGGGACGGTTTCCGGCCCAACGGCGAGGTGCGGTTTGCGGGGGATGATGGGATCGTGGTGCAGGTGGCGGATACGGGGAACCTTGCGCATGGGCAGGCCGTGTTCGCCGCGCGGATAAAGAACGTTTCGTCCGCGGAGCGAAAAGTCATCGCGGAGGTCGCCACCGACTCCGGCGAGTTGAAGGACAAGAAGGAGCTGACTCTCAAACCGGGCGGAAGCGCGCCCTACAGGTTTGAGGGAACGATCGATTTTGCCGCGACCAATTGCGCCACGACCAAAATTGCGTTCACCGTGACCGAGGCGACTGCGGGTCAAGTCGTGCACGTGACCACCCTGCCGGTCATTCGCCCGCCCCAACCGGACCTGTCGGTCCGCAAATACCAGAGGGACAAAATCCTGGAATTTGAAACGGACCTCGCCTCCATTGGGGTGGTCGACTATAGGAATGCCCGTATCGCTCTTGAAGTGACGGACAAAGCCGCGCGGAAGCGGGTGTTCAGAAAGACGTTCAAGGGGTTCACCTCTTCCAAGCCGGCTCTGCAATTGTCCACGAGAAAATGGGTTCCTGGAGCTTACGAAGCACGGTGTGTCGTTAGCGCGCCCGGCATGCAGCCACATGAAAAGATCGTCGCCTTCG
>JAQULY010000097.1 GCA_028718445.1 Kiritimatiellia bacterium | reverse complement strand
GCCGCGCCCTCGTCGCCGACCAACTCCACGACCTTTACTGGAGCGAGCGATCTTCAGTTGGCACCAGCAAAAAGGCATCCTGACCTTGCGCCCCTACTCCCACTTCTCACTTTCCTGTCCTACACCCACAGTCTTTTGGGCCGCTTTTTACCGTGGACGATCAGCCCGGAATATGTTAAGAGAATTGTGACGTGATGCGGCTGACTAGAGATCGCGCGCACGGTGCCGGGTCGTGACAACCAAGGGAGGCGCATGAGGCATGGATATGTCTGAACAATTTGGTTCATCGGCCATGCGGGTGCAGCCTGCCCGCCTTGTGGTCATGCTGGCGGCGCTGGTTATTGGAGTCGCGACAGGCCGCGCCGAGTTTACGCTGAGTTTCACCGACAAGACCAATAACCAGTCGATTGTCGGCACCGGTAATTGGACGGCCGGGCCGGGCGCCACCGCGACGGTCAGCACCAACGCTTACACCTACGAGGGTCAGGAGTACTCAACCAACCTGTCGCACTATGTCATCTTCGAAGGCGAGATCTCCAATACCTTCACGCGGCTGCCGCCGGATGGCTCTAATTTCGTCCACGTGCAAATGCTGGCCCAGATGAACTGGGTCTCGGCCATGCCGGCCGCCGGCAGCACGGCCGGCACCCAGGCGGCGCTGTGCGTCAGCAACGGCCAGCCCTATGCGCTGTCCGCCGACGGCTGGATACTGCTGGCGGATACGAATACGGTTGACGCGATAGACTCGATCACCAACACCGCTTGGACCAAACTGGGGATCCTACTTAATTACGAGGGTGGGTACGGGGTTGAGGAAAGCAATGTCTTTTACCGGGTAGTCATAGACGGTCACGATTTCTCGCCGAACGACAGCGGCTTGCGCTACAAACAAGGCAGCCCCTACACCAACGATGCCACCGGCCTTTTTCTCAAGTCGCCGGCCTATTTCGACGCCTCGACGGAGGGGATCGCCAATATCGTGCTTATGGGCGATGGCACCTTCGACGAAGTCTATGGCGGCGGCTCCGGCGGAGAACCTCCTCTGGCCGCCGGCATCGCCATCAGCGCCGTCGCCACCACCAATGGCTGCGTGGTCATTGATTTCAGTACCGTTGACGAGGCCGAGTCATATGTGACAATGATTATCACGGTCTCGCAGAACGGCGCCGAGATATGGCGAGGTACGGTAGAGTCACTTGGCGGTGCGGGCAACAACTACCAGGTGACGGTGCCGAGCGGCCGGATGGAAGCCGGTCAGCAGTACACGATCGTGATTGTGGATGACCAGCACGTGCCGCATAGCCTGGATGTCACGGTGGCCAACGCCGATTCCGCACCGTTCGTGACCAAGGTTCTGATGGTGCGCGCCAACACCGTCACGCTGCAGTGGAACAGCAAGCCGGAGTGCAAATACTACATTGAAAAGGCCAGCCGGCTGGGCGCGACCTGGGAGCGGGTCAACGTGGGTCTGATCGACAGCAACAGCAGCGGCGTCAACGTCTATGAAGTCGTGATCGCCGACGGCCAGAGCTCGGGCTTCTTCCGTATCGTCGAAGTAAAGTAGGTCGAGAGCCGCCGGACGCAGAGTTACTCTGCCTCGCGCAGACGCACGTTCGCCTGATGTTCGGCGTGGCCGCGCAGGTAAGTTATCGTTACCGTCTCGCCGGGCTGATGACGGTCAAGCGCCGCGTTGACGTCTTCCATGCTGACTACGGCCTGGCCGGCGATGCGCACGATCACATCGCCAAGCACCAGGCGTCCGTCGTGGGTCTGCGCGACCCCCTGCATACCGGCTTGCGCGGCCGGACCGTCGGGATAGACTTCCAGTATCGCCGCGCCTTGAATGCCGGCACGCCGGGTGACATGGTCCGGCAGCAACTGCACTCCCAGGCCGGCGCGGCTGACGCGACCGCGCTCGATCAGTTGCGGCGCCACGCGCGTCAAGGTATCCGCCGGAACCGCGAAGCCGATTCCGGCATAGGCGCCGCTGGGACTGAGAATGGCGGTGTTGACCCCGATCAGTTCGCCCCTGGAGTTGAGCAGGGGCCCGCCGGAATTGCCGGGATTGATGGCCGCGTCGGTCTGGATGACGTCCTGAATGCGCCGCTCCGTCATTGAGACGATCGTCCGTCCCAGGGCGCTGACGATGCCCACCGTCAGGGTGGTATCCAGGCCGAAGGGATTGCCTATAGCCAGTACTGTCTGCCCGACCTGCAGGTCACGCGATGTGCCGACGCGCACGGGTACGAGCTTTTCAGGCGGGGCGTCTATCCACAGGACCGCCAGGTCGTGATAGGGGTCAACGCCGGTCACCCTGGCGTCGTAGGTGCTGCCATCGGGGAAGGTTACGGTAATGGCCGAGGCCTGGTGAATCACATGGTAGTTGCTGATGATGTGTCCCTTGCGGTTCCACACAAAGCCCGAGCCGCTGCCCTGCGGAACCTCATAGACCTCGAAACCGAAAAGGCCGCCGCGCACCAGCGTCCGGTTGGCGACTGAGACCACTGACGGCGATGCCTCGCGATAGATGGTGATTGCGTTGCGTTCCGAGGCATCCAGTCCCGCATCGGCGCGCACGGACGCGCCGCCCGGCAGGCTGATGGCCGGTGCGTTGCTGGCTGCCGGCGAAACCGCAATCGGCGCGCTCTTCCCGGTCTCCGCCCGCGCCGGCCGCGAGGCACACGGCGGATGCACCAGTGTTGTCCAGAGCAGCCACAGGAAGGCCGCCAGCAAACCGAACGTGGCCCAGGGAATGCCGCCGTTGCCCTGTCGGTTGTCACGCATGTTCCGACTCGACCTTTCAGCGCGCCAGGCGGCGCCGCATCTGGCGTGTCATGGCTTCCATCGCTGTCGGCGCGCCCGACGTCGGCGTGCCGCCGTCTGGCGCCGCCTGTCGCCGTCGCTGCCAGGCCAACTGCACGATCGCCAGAACCTGGCTCACGGTCCAGTACAGCACCAGCGCCGAGGGCATGCCGTAGAACATGACGAGCATCATGATCGGCATGACCCACATCATCATCTTCTGTTGCGCCGGGTCACCCATGGCCGGCGTGAGCTTGGTTTGCAACACCATGGTGGCGGCCATCAGGAATGGCAGAATATTCAAAGCCGGTACGAACGGTAACTGCCCCAGCAGCAGGTTCTCCGGCTCGCTCAAGTCCTTGATCCACAGAAACGGCGCGTACCGCAGCTCGACCGCGCTGCGCAGCACCGTGAAGAGCGCGATGAAAACCGGTATCTGAATCATCATCGGCAGGCAGCTCGACATCGGGTTGACCTTGTGTTCGCGGTAAATGCGCCAGGTTTCCTGGCTCTTCTTCTGCGGGTCATCCTTGAACTTCTCGTTGATCTCCTTCAGCATCGGCTGCAGTGCCTGCATGCGCTTCATGCTCTCGGTGCTCTTGTGTGTCAGCGGCCAGAAGATCACGCGCACCACCAGCGTTAGCAGGATGATCGCCACGCCATAGTCGGGAATCAGGTCATGGAAGTAGTTGAGCGTCGGCACCAGCAGCACGCACATCCACCAGAAAAAGCCGAATTGCATGATCTCAGAGGTCTTTGTTCCCAGGCGCTGCAACAGCGACAGCTTCTTGGGGCCGATATAGAGCGTATAGTGCCGCGCGATCGTCGCGCCGGGCGCCAGCACGTCTCCGTCGAACAACACCTCCGCGGACACATGGTCGAGGCGCAGCGGACCGGGGCCGGCGACGCGCCCGAGCGTAATGTTGAAGCCGCGGTTGGTCGCATCGCTGCTGAAGGTCTGCACGAAGAAACGCGATTTCAGCGCCATCCACTTCTGGGAAGCGTCAACCTGCTTGCCGGCCGTCAGCGGCATCAGGTCGGCGGCGGGGGCTCCGCCGCAACCGAAGCCGCGGCCCCCGCCCGTGAAGAGTCTCATCAACTTGCCGTCCCAGTGTTGCACTTTCGGGACGCGGCCGCGC
Source organism: Kiritimatiellia bacterium (assembly GCA_028718445.1). Lineage (GTDB taxonomy): Bacteria > Verrucomicrobiota > Kiritimatiellia > RFP12 > JAAYLN01 > JAQULY01. Next base: position 9,688 of record JAQULY010000097.1, on the reverse strand, counting down.
GCATCCGTGCCGTCAGCCAGCGAATCCACCCCCAGAATATCGTTCTTGGAGGTGCCGCGGCGGATGGCGCCCAGGCTGAGGCTGTTGGCCTCCAGCGCGATGGGCGAGGCACCGCTGTTGATCAGCCGGTCGGTCACTTCCACGCGGTAGTCCGGCCGTAGCGCGATGCTGCGTTCCAAGGTCAGGCCGCTCGAGGCCTGCCGACGCAGCACTACGTTGGTCGAGTCTGCCGACACGGTCTCGAAGTCGGCATCCGCGCCCATCTCCGGCACGCCCGAGAGCGCCAGCGCCGGATACGGGGCGAAGTCCAGGCGCACCGGAGCGCTGGCCGGATCGGGCGTGGCGCGGTACGCCAGCATGGTGACCTCACGCAGTGTGGCGCCGCGGGACGAGATTGTCAGATGCGCCTCGCCGGAGCGCAACACGTTGGTCGTGGCCGGCAGGTCGAGCGGTGCTTCCATGGCTGGAGGCGCCGGCTGGGTCGCGGCCGGCGCGGCCGCGACCGAGGTGGTCGCGTTTGAGCCGGCGTCGCCGGCGCGCAGTTGCGCGCTGGCGTGCGTCTCCGCGGACAGCGGCTCGAACTTCGCGGCGGCTGCCTGCGCGGCAGCCTCCTCGGCCGCCTCCGCGCGCGCGCGACTGTTGACACGATTCTGATAGAAGAGCCAGACCAACAACAGCGCTACGAGCGCAACCACGATGGCAATATCTTTTTTTTCCATAGCGAATGATCTTAGTTAGCGCCACGCGCCGTTCGCGGCGGGCGGCACCGGGTCATAGCCCCAGGGGCCGAAGGGACGGCAGCGACACAGGCGTCGCACTCCCAGCCAAAGTCCGCGCAACGGTCCATGCGCGCGAATGGCCTCGATGCAGTAGTGCGAACAGGATGGCTCAAAGCGGCAGGCACCGCCAAGCAACGGCGAAAGCGTCGCCTGGTAGATGCGGATGCAAACGATCATTAGGCCGCCGCAGAGACGCGCGATCATATTGCGTCCCTCCAGATGCCGGCCTGACGGCACAACCTTTGGAATTCCTCGGCCACTTCGCTGTATTTTGCCTTTGCGATGCGTGTGCGGGCCACCAGCACCACGTCCACCCCGCCCTGCAGGCGGGGTCGGTTGAGCCGATAAGCCTCGCGCAACAACCGCCGGGCACGATTGCGGGCCACCGCCAGATGCAGGGCGCGCTTGCTCGCCACGGCGCCAACTTGCCCGCGGCAGGCAGCCCCTTTACGCACCCAAAGCACTTGCAGTCGCCCGGTAAACGCGCGGCCCTCATCGAAAGTGGCCCGGTAGCCGGCCGGCGAGAGCCTGCGCGCGCGCGGCAGACGCAGGTCGCTGTCAACGGGCGCCGCCGGAGCGGACGCGGCTTGCACGATCTCCTGCCGCCCGCTCATGGTGGACGCTTCCTCAAACCGCGGTCAGCTTGATGCGCCCCTTCTGGCGGCGGCGGGCCAGCACCTTGCGGCCGCCCTTGGTGGCCATGCGCGCGCGGAACCCCAGTTTGCGGGCGCGCTTGATCTTGGACGGTTGCCAAAGCTGTTTCATGATCTGATTGCCTCGTGGTCCCGAACGGTCATGATGTTTTCGAAATCCAACAATATACCATAGCCGCGGCGATTGTCAAAACCGATCCGCGACCAAAACCGACCCCAAACCGATCCGGGGTGATGTTGCCGGGCATGACCCCGGAAGCGGGGCGGCGGTTCGGGCAGGCGATCCAAGCCGACAGAGGCGGTAACGGTAGCGCCGGACCTATGGGACGGCGCAACGGGTGAGCGCCGAGCGACCATCCTTCGCGCTCTTTCGTGGGCGGGTGAAGCTTCGGACGTTTCTCCTCGTCTTCCGTAATCGTCGCCCGTAATCGTCGACCGGATTGTCATACCGCCGGCTGCCTACTGCCGGCTGCCGACTCCCGGCATTCTCCTCCCTCTTTCCGTCCATTTCGGTTGACGATTACGGGCGACGATTACGGCAAACGAGGAGACAATCCATATCAACGCGGCGCGGTCCCATAGGTCCCGGCTACGGCTATAGTTGACGCGCACCCGTGTCGCGGTTTCGCGTTGCGTTTTCACGTAAGCTGTGGTGTAGTCTCCGAAGCGACCGAGGAGAGCAGCATGCACAAGCAACAACCATTGACGGGACTGGCGGCCGCGACCGCCATGCTTCTATGTTCAACGATCACCGGTCAAGCCGGCGAGGCGTGCAAACTGAGCGCCAACCTGCGGGCGGGCCGGCAGCAAACCGTGGTAGCCTACGGCACGAGCCTGACGGCGGGAGGCGCCTGGGTGGCGCAGCTCTCGGCGGAACTGGCCCGCCGCTTCCCGGGGCTGGCGACCGTCATTAACAGCGGGAAAGGCGCCATGTGGTCCCAGTGGGGGGTGGACAACCTCGAAGACCGTATCCTCAGCAAGAAACCGGATACGGTCCTGATCGAGTTTTCGATCAACGACGCCTATCTGCCCTACAAAACGAGCGTGGCGCAGGCGCGGACGAACCTTGAAACCATCGTGAATCGTATTCTAGCGGCCAACCCAGCCTGCGAGATCATCCTGATGGTAATGAACCCGCCCACGGGCATTCATCTCGAAAACCGCCCCAACATCGAGTCGTACAATCAGATGTATCGGGAGTGTGCGGCACGGCGCGGCCTCATGCTCATTGACCACTATCCCAAATGGTCACAGCTTCTTAAGTCCGACCCCAAACAGTTCTCAGCGTACGTGCCGGACGGCATTCATCCAAATGCCGAGGGGTGCATGCAGGTCATTACCCCGGCCATTATCGAGGCCCTGGGACTGCCCGCCCAACCATGAAAATGGGCGCGGCACTGGCAGTGGCATAGTACTCGCATGCAATGACGTTGGTTGAATACGGCCGTCCGGACAAGGCATAATACCGGGCATGCAAAAGCTGGACCCGACGCACCTGGCCGATTGGCAGATTGCCGCGGCGCTGGAACCACACTTGAAGCCGATTGCGGATGTCGGTCGCGATTTCGGGCTGCTGCCGGATGAGGTCGTCACCATGGGGCGGCTCGTCGCCAAGGTCGAGCAGGGCGCCGTGATCGCCCGTCTGCCGCGTCCCGTCGCACACTACGTGGATGTAACGGCCATCACGCCGACTCCGCTGGGAGAAGGCAAGACCACCACCACACTGGGGCTGGTGCAGGGGCTCGGGGCGATGGGGCTGCGGGCCTCCGGCGCCATCCGCCAGCCCAGCGGCGGGCCAACCTTCAATATCAAGGGTTCCGCCGCCGGCGGTGGTCTGGCTCAATGCCTGCCGCTGGCGCCGTTGTCGCTGGGACTGACCGGCGACATAGATTGCGTCACCAACGCCAACAATCTGGCGATGGTGGCGCTGACCGCCCGCATGCAGCACGAGCGCAACTACGATGACGCGCGCCTGGCGCGTGCCAGCCTCGCGCGCCTCGATATTGACCCCGCGCGCGTGCAAATGCGCTGGGCCATGGACTTCTGCGCGCAGGCCTTGCGCGAGATCGTCATCGGCCGCGGCGGCGGACCGCGCGACGGCTTCGAGATGAACTCGGGCTTCTACATCAGCGTCGGCAGTGAAGTCATGGCCATCCTGGCCGTGGCGCGCGATCTGGCGGATCTGCGGGCACGCCTGGGACGCATTGTGGTGGCCTTCAGCCGCAACGGACGCCCGGTAACCACGGCCGATCTCGAAGTGGATGGCGCCATGACCGCCCTGATGGCGCGCGCGATGAACCCCAACCTGATGCAGACCGCCGAAGGTCAGCCCATGCTGGTGCATGCGGGTCCCTTCGCCAACATCGCGGTGGGCCAGAGTTCGATCGTGGCCGACCTGGTTGGGACGCGCCTCTCGGAATACCACGTCACCGAGAGCGGCTTCGGCGCGGATATAGGCTACGAGAAGTTCTGGAATATCAAATGCCGTTACTCCGGCTTGCGTCCCGCCGCGGTGGTGCTGGTGGCGTCGGTTCGCGCGCTCAAACTGCATGGGGGCGGGCCGGCGGTCAAGCCCGGGTTGCCGCTCGACGCCGCCTATACCGGCGAGAACCGCGCGCTGGTGGAAGCCGGCTGCGAGAACCTGCGTGCCCATATTGACATCATCCGTCGCAGCGGCCTGCGGCCGGTGGTCTGCCTGAACGCCTTTCACACCGATACGGCCGAGGAGCACGCGACGGTGCGGCGCGCGGCCGAAGCGGCGGGCGCGCGCTTCGCGGTCTCGAACCATTGGCGGCATGGCGGCGAGGGCGCGCGCGAATTGGCGGAGGCTGTCGTCGAGGCCGCGCGCGAGAAGTCCAGCTTCGACTTCCTGTCGCCTCTCAGCGAACCGCTGCGCCGGCGCATCGAGGCCCTGGCCCGTGAAATCTACGGTGCCGATGGGGTGGACTTCAGCGATGCCGCCCTGCAAACGCTGACGGCGCTGGAATCCGATCCGGGCGCGGCGGCGCTGCCGGTCTGCATGGCCAAGACGCAGTACAGCCTGTCGCACGACCCGGCGCGGGTCGGGCGTCCGCGCGGCTGGCGTCTGCCGGTGCGCGAAGTGCTGGCTTTCCGCGGCGCCGGTTGGATCGTGCCGGTCACGGGCAGCATCACACTCATGCCCGGCACGGGCTCGAATCCCTCCTTCCGGCGCATTGACATTGACCCGGCCACGGGCACGGTCACGGGGCTGTCGTGACCATATCGAGAAGTCGCCATTGACATATGTAGTCACACGTGGTCTCTTTATCGCGTGACGGCCAAGCGTAAGTCACCGGCATATCCGGTTAAAGATACTGCGACGTTCTCAGTAAGCGAGGCCAAGGCGCAATTCTCCGCATTGGTGTCACGTGCTGCCGAGGGGGAAGAGATAGTCATCGCCTGGCATGGGCAGCCGCGTGCCCGGTTGGTTCCCATTCGCACCCTGGGCAACGTCTTCCGGGTGGACCGGGCGTGGTTGCGCTCCATGCGTGTGCGGCCCAGCCGCATGCGCGCGGAGGACCTCGTGCGGGCCGACCGTGACGGCAGAGCATAAACCGTGTACCTGGACAGCTCCATCATCGTCAAACTCGTCGTGCGTGAACCGGACAGCGAATTCTACGCGGACCTGGTGGATGGACAGGCGTTGGTCGGCACTTCGGAACTAGCGATTGCGGAGTGCCGGTCTGCGCTGTTGCGCAAACGCTCACATGGCGATATTGCCCCGGGCACCTGCGAGCAGGCCTGGAAACGGCTTCAGCTGCTGTGGTCTGCCGGAGGTGGTCTGCGGCTGCATCCGGTGACGAGAGTGGTATTGCTGGACGCGACTGACATCACCGAGAGGTGTGCTGCTGCCATCGGCGTACGCACGCTCGACGCGATCCACCTGGCATCGTGCCAGCTGTCAAAGAGCTACCCACTGATCACAAATGACCGGACCATGCGTCGGGCTGCTGAAACACTTGGCATTCCGCTCGGTGCTGAACCAAGGCAAGGTTGAACGATGATGGGAAGCAGGCTGCGTAGTCTGTCAGAGTCATAGCGCACAGAGGTTCGCCGTCTGCTTTATGCCGAGAAAGCGAGCATGACGACCAGCATGCTAGCGACAGGAACGCCGCGTCGAGTTCCGCGGGGAGGTAAGTGTAGGTGATCATTCCGTACAGCACGGATGTCCTGATAAAGAGGTGGCCTGTGAGCAACCTCGCCATCATGGGCTTTTGCGTCCTGATGTATGTGATGTTGTTGGCGCACGGGCTTCCCGGGTCTGTTCTGAAGGCAGCGATCCTGACCAAGGAGAACCCGTTGGGATTGATAGGCTACCAGTTCGTTCACGCTGGGTTCTGGCACCTGGCGGCCAACATGCTGTACCTCTGGGTGTTCGGCAATGCAGTCTGCGAGAAGATCGGCAACCTGGCATACGCGGGAACGTTTCTCCTGACAGGGGTTGTGGCGGGAGGAATTCATCTCATCATGGACGGTGGCGCTGCCGTTGGCGCAAGTGGCGCTATCAATGGCATCGTTGGCATATATCTCGTGTTGTACCCGACTAACCGGGTCAACTGTTTCTACTTGTGGTTTCTACGTGCAGGAACATTCGACATCGCCGGATACTGGCTGATTCTGTTCTGGTTCATCGTTGATGCATGGCAGGCAATCGGCGGGGCCGCCAACGGGATTGCTTATTGGGCGCACGTGGGCGGCTTCCTCGCAGGACTTGGGATTGGCGTGGTCTGTCTGGTCAGCGGCGTGGCTCAGATGGCGCGATACGACAATCCCACGCTGCTGGAGTACATGACCGGACGCAAGAGTCGCAGATCTCGGGCCGCGTCGGCACCACGTGCCGACGCCATGTCAGAACTGGCCCGCAGCATGGTGGCACGCGTTTCAGCAGCAACCTTGCCGCCGCCCGGATCATTGACGAAAGACGTCAAGATAACGTGTCCCCACTGCGCGCGAAACCTGAGTGTTCCTGCGGGAATGCTGAAGCAGCCACTCAACTGTCCGGTTTGCGGAGGGGCAATCTCAGTGGAAACCGGAAACCGCTGATCGCAAGAGCGAGAGAAATGAGTGCCAGAGAAGTGCACGAGGGGGAGTACATCGCGGAGTTTGTGCGCTTGAGAAGGCGTTGGTTCGTGGGCTGGGCTCACCAATCCCGCGCGCCCGGCGACATGGGGAAGTCGCGCATCTGCCGCTTCTTTTCGGCTTCGTGTTCCTTCTCGCGCTGCAAGGCGCGGCGCAGCACCTCCTGCACGTCGGGCGGCGGTTCCTGACGCTGTTCCTGCTGCTCTTGCTGCTCTTCCTGCTGTTGCTGTTCCTGCTGTTGTTGCTCTTGTTGCTGCTGCTGCTGTTGCTGTTGCTGCTGTTGTTGCTCCTGCTGCTGCTGTTGTTGCTGTTGCGGTTGCTTGGGCAGCAACTCGCGGATGCGGTGCAGGTTCTTCAGCGCCTGTTCCTGCAGCAGCAGGCGGCCATCCTTCTCGCTGTCCTGATTGGCGCGCGTCTGCAGTGCCAGCGTCTCCTCCGTCAGGCGCTCAGTCTCTTCGCGCGCCGCGGGCGTGAGCGTGGGCGCATTCGTGTCGGCTTGCGCCTGCGCTTGCACTTGGTCGGCCCAGGCAGGGAAGCGCTCCTGGAACAGCGCGGTGAGCTGAGCCGCCTCGGGCTGGTCGGGCCGCTGCGCGAAAAGCGGCTTGTCGGGATGCGCGCAGGCGTTGGTCTGCACGGCGATGTCCTCGTCCACCAGCGCGGGCGGCGCGGACAGCAGACGCCAGAAGTCGTAGGCAGTCTGTTCGCCCTGTGCGAGATTGCCGATGCCTTCGCCGTCCAGGTCGGCCAGTCGTTCCGCGCCTTGCCGCATGCTGTCGCGCGTCTGTTCGATGCGCTCGGCGATGAAGGCGCGCTGTTGCTCGTTGGTGAGAGCGGGCGACGTCAGCAGCGCTTGCTTGAGCGGTATCCACAAATCGGCGTTGCGCTCCTGGCGTTCGCCGAGACTCTCCAGCCGGCCGATCATCGCCGGCGCGGGGTTGGTAAACGCCGCCGGCGCGGCCTCAAGCAGCGCGCGCTGTTCGCGCAACATGCGCGCGATCAGCTGGTCGGGAGGAGTCTGACCATGTTCGGCCAGCACCTTCTCGATGTGGGCGGCCTGGCGGACCTCGGGCAGTCCCTTGAGCGCGCGCGAGAGATTGCGGGTGTGACGGGGTTCGGCTGGAGCGGCACGCAGCGCCTGCTGGAAGCCGGTGCCGGCGCGTTCGAGCGACTGTGCCCGCGCCACGGCGCTGGTGGCCACCGTGGGGTCGGCCAACCTGAACTGGGCGGCGCCCAGCAGTTCGGCCGCGGCGGTCTGCTCCGGCAGCGTGCTTAGCGGCAGCAGTATGACGGCGGCCTCAGACAAGTCGCCGGCCTTGAAGCGCGCCAAGCCGGCATTGTAGCGGTAGCGGGCGGCTTCAGCCTGCTCAACTCCGCGCGCCGCCGCAAGATAGGCGTCGGCGGCCGCTTGGTATTCGCCCTTGCGGTAAAGCTTCTGTGCAATGCGCGCGCCCTCGCGTCCTGGCGGCGCCGCGGGTGCGCTGTTGGTGGCGGCCACGCTGGCGGGTGCCGCCGGCGCTGCGTTGGTGCCTTCGGCGCGCGCGCCAAGCGGCATTGCCGCCAGCACCGCCAGCGCGGCGACGATGGCAGGCGGTCCCGCCGTACGCGCCGGACGCGCGCGCTCTGCCCGACGGGCTGACGCCAGCCGTCCCCGGCTGAGCATGCCGGCACCCAGCAGCAGCAGGATGGCTGGAATCAGGAAGAGATGGAAACGCTCCATGTAACGGCGCTCCAGCCGTTCCTCCTGTTCGCGCGCGGCCACGCGGGTCAGGTGCTGACGGTAGATGGCGCCGAGGGTGGTGCTGGCGGTGCCGGAGGTCGCGAGCGGAATGTAGGCGCCGTCGGAGATGCGCGCGATTTCCTCGAGGGTAGACTCCACCATGCGTGTGCGAACCTGTTGCCCCTGATATTCGAGAACGCCTTTGCCGTCAACCGCCGGCACGGCGGCGCCCTCGGGGTCGCCGATGCCCACGGTGAAGATCGGCACGCCGCGCTTGGCGGCCTCCTGGGCGGCGGCGGCAGCCTTGCCTGCCAGGTCCTCGCCGTCGGTGATCAGCAGGATGGCGTTGTTCTCGTCAAAGGCCGCCGAGAGTGCCTCCAGCGACTTGCCGATGGCTTCGGCCAGGTCGGTCTCGCCGCGCGGCGCGGAATCCGTGGAAATACCGTCCAGTACCTGGCGCAGGAAGGCGCGGTCGGTGGTAAGAGGGCACAGCAGGTTGGCCTTGCCTCGGAAGACCAGCAGGCCGGCGCGATCGCCGCGCAGTTCGTCCAGCAGATCCATGATATCCACCTTGGCGCGTTCCAGGCGGTTGGGATGGACGTCGGCGGCCAGCATCGAGCGCGAGACATCGAGCGCGATCACGACGTTGCGACCGCGCGTCTGGACGCGTTCCTCGGAGCGTCCCCATTGGGGGCGTGCGGCCGCCAGCAGCAGCAGCGCCACGCCGGCCAGTGTCAGGGCCGCCTGTGCAACGGTTATGGCCTGGCGGCGCGGCGGCGCCAGGCGCGCCTGCAGTTCGGGCGACATGAAGGCGCTCAGACGCCGCGCGCCGCGCGCGAGCGTCCAGAAGCCCAGCGCGCCCAGCAGCGGCAGCAGCGAGAGGCAGACCAGGACCCATGGATAGACGAAGCGCATACTTAGACCGGCCGTTGCGAAACGAAGAGGTTGAGCAGCAGGCTGAGGCAAGTCAGAACCGTGCCCACAGCGATGAAGATCAGGAAACGTTCATTGTACTGGTTATAAACGTTGCGTTCGACGCGCGTGGTCTCAAGCTTGTCGATGGCGTCGAGCGCCGCCTGGAAACCCTCGGCGTCGCGGACGTTAAAATAGCGGCCTTTGGTCTTGTCGGCGATGTTCTTGAGCTGGGCTTCATTGAGCGTCACATCGCCGTAACCGATGGTCTCGCGGCCGAAGACGTCGCGCGCGCGGAAGGGCGCGCGTCCCGTGGTGCCGACGCCGATGGTGTAGACGCGGAAGCCCAGTTTGGCGGCGGTGTCGGCGGCCTGTTCGGGCGTAATCAAGCCGGTGTTGGACTCGCCGTCGCTCAGCAGCACGACGATGCGCGTTTTGGGTTCGGCATCGGCCAGGCGCGCGCACGCTGTCGCCAGACCGTCGCCAATGGCGGTCAGCAACTCTTCCTGGGAGACTGGACGGCCCTG
>JAQULY010000096.1 GCA_028718445.1 Kiritimatiellia bacterium | reverse complement strand
CGCTGTAGGCCGGAATCTTGGTCAGCGGCTTGAAGCTGTTCATGGACGAGATGTTGATCACCACGCCGTGCTGCTTCTCGGCCATGGCCTTCGTGAACACCTGGGTCGGCAGCAGCGTGCCCAGAAAATTGAGGTTGAACACGAACTGGATACCCGCCGGATCCAGGTCGAAGAAGGAGACGAAGCCCGGCTCCTTGCGGGCCAGGTCCTCCACCTTCAGTTGCTCGCGCGTGGTGGTGCCCTTGGGGTGATTGCCGCCCGCGCCGTTGATCAGAATATCAACTTTTCCCAAACTGGAGGCGACCTCCGCGCAGCATGTCTGCAGACTCTCGCGCTCCAGCACGTTGCAGGCGAAACCCTCCGCCTGCCCGCCCTTGTCGCGGATGCCGGCCGCGACCTTATCGGCCGCATCCTTGCGCAGGTCGAGAACGGCCACGCGCGCGCCGCAGGCGGCCAGGGCCTCGGCCATGCATCCGCAAAGGATGCCGCCGCCGCCGGTGACTGCCGCCACTTTATCTTTGAGATTCACCTTGAAAGGGGTCTTCATTTCGTGTGCTCCCGTGTATTTGTTGGTTCTGGTTAAGCGGTTCAGAAAAAGCGGTTGCGGCTGGCCCATAGACCGAGCGCCGGATTGGAGATGTAGAAGATCTCCTCGCCGCCGGGCAGGCTGTTGGGGCCGTCGCGCAACTTGGCGATGTCATAGCGCCGCCGCATGGCGGCGAGTTCGCCATACTGGAAACCGGCGCCCTCGATCTCGGCGCGGCTCAGGTGGCCCGGACAGTAGGTAATCGAGAAACGGCCCTCTGAAGAGCCGTGAATCAGGTGCGCCGCCGCGCTCAGGTTGGCCGCCAGCTCCGGCTGGGCGCGCACCGCGGCCTGAGTGGCCGGCGTGCCCTTGTAGCCATAGCGGCGGATCAGTCGGTCAATCTCGGCGTCCTCGCCGAATTCCTTCACGCCCGGGGCCAGCACGATCAGTTCGCCGCCGTCGGCGATGGCCATGCGGGTGCGGTAGATGCTCTTGTTGCCCAGCCAGGTGCTCTTGTATTCGTGCGGGTCTAGATAGACAACGACCTTGCGCAACGGCCGCTCCAGCAGGTGAAAATTGACCTTCAGCGACAGCTCGGCCGCCAGCCGGAAGCACTCGGCGTCGTCGCCGATGTACAACCCGCGCAGCGCCAGGCCACCGTTGCCGTCGCCGCTCAGAACAGTGAGCGCATAGACGATGGGAAGCTGGCCGGCAAAATGTTCGGAGGCGTAGTCGAACACCCGCCGCACCGGCGTGATGGCGCGTCCCATGATGCGTTCCATGCCGTAGGCCGCGCCGAGGTAGTGACTCTTGTTGATGCCCTCGGGACCGCCGGTGCCCACGAAGATGTTCTTGTTGTGGTTGGCCATGCCGACGACTTCGTGCGGCACCACCTGGCCCAACGAGAAAATCAGATCGAAGTCGCCGTCGAGCAGCAGGTGATCCACCTGCGCCGGCCAATCGTAATCAACGGCGCCCTCCGAGACCTCACGCACGAAGTCCGCCGGCACGCGTCCCAGTGTGCGCACGCCCTCGCGCCAGTCGTGGACCTTGAAGAGCGCCTGGGGCATGCCGGGGTACATGCGCTCGATCTGCGGCGGCGTCATCGGGCTGTGCGTGCCCAGCGCCGGCAGCACGCCCTTGACGCGGTCGCCGTAATGGCGCCAGGCCGCGCAGGCCATATCTCCGGCGCGCGAATGGAAGCGCGTGATATCGGGCGGCACGAGCAGCACGCGCCGCCGCGCACCCAGGCGCGCGCAGGCCTCCGCGATGCCGGCCTCAAGATCTGCCGGCGTAAGCTGATCGCTGACTGAACCTCTGGCAAAGTAAAGCATGGTTGCAGGATACACACCGCCACGCGCACCATGCGGCGGACGGTTCAGGGAGCCATAGTAACAGGTGCGGAGAGGAAATCCAGTGGAAAGCTGGCTGTGCACTGCCCTTGCCAACACCCCGCCATTGACCTACATTCCAGGCATGGAACCGTTGTTCGCTTTCCGTGAAGCCCTCCTGCAAGTACATCGGCCCGGCCTTCTGAATACCGCCCAACTCAAGGACTTCGCCGGCACGCTGGTCACGGAAGAGTGGTGCATCCTACGATCGAAGCGCGCCGGCGTCGTGCTCCGCCGGGCCGCCGAAGATTTGCGGGAGTACTTCGAAGTCTCCATGAGGCTCGATCTCCCCGTCGTCAGCGACGCCCGCCGCTTCCGCCACGCCATCCGGCTGAGCGTTGATTCGCGCTTGCCGCCGCGAACCTGCCGCATCCGCGCCGGCAAGCATATCGTCATTGCCGGAACCGACGAGCGGGCCGCGGCACAGGGCTGCTACCTGCTGGAAGACGAGATGAATCTCAACGGCGTCCCGGGCCTCGCAGCCGGCACGCTCAGGCGGACGGCCCGGTTTTCGCCGCGCATGATCCACTCCGGCCTGGGATTCGATTTGTATCCCGACGAGCATCTCCGTGCCATCGCCCACGCAGGCATGGACGCCATCGTACTCAACCTGTACGGCGCGATGGACAACCCAAACGTGAGCTGCGCAGCCAACGACACCATCCGCCGCGCCGCCTCCTTCGGGCTCGATGTATACTGTTTTTCGTGCTTCAAGAACCTGTGGCACCCCGCCGATCCCGAAGCCCGCGCGCGCTATGCCGAACTGCAGGGCCGCATGTTCGAGTACTTTCCCGGACTGAAGGGCATCATTTTCGTCGGCGAGGCCTGTGAATTCCCCTCGCGCGACCCGCGCACCACAGGCCGCAACTGGCACGAGTCGCTGGACGACGCCAGGCCCAGCCCCGGCTGGTTCCCCTGCAGCGATTATCCCGAATTCATGGCGCTGATGCGCGACGTCGTGCGGGCGCGGCGGCCCGACGCCGATGTCATCCTCTGGTCCTACAACTGGGGCTACCTCGACGCCGGTCTGCGAATCGAGCTGATCGAGCACCTGCCCGCCGACATCGTCCTGATGGCCACCTTCGAGATGTTCGAGGAAGTCGAGGTCGCTCCGGGTGTCGTCGAAAACTGCTGCGACTACACCCTCTGGCGTACCGGCCCCAGTGCATATTTCGCATCTGAGGCGGCCGCGGCCAAACGGCGCGGACTGCGGATGTACGCCATGACCAACACCGGGGGTAATACCTGGGACATCGGCACCGTGCCCTACCTGCCGACGCCCCAGGCCTGGATCAGGAGATTCCAGGCGATCAACCACGCGCAGCAGACGTGGCGGCTGGACGGGTTGATGGAATCGCACACCTATGGCTTCTGGCCGTCGCTCATTCCCGAACTGGCCAAGGCAGCGTTCATGTCTCCCATGCCGGTTCTCGACGAGCTGTTGGCGCGCCTCGTGGCACGCGATTTCGGCACGGCCCATGCCGGCGAGGTTCTCCGGGCGATGGAACGCTTCAGCGAAGGCATAGGCCATTGCGTGCCGACCAACCAGGAACAATACGGCCCTTGCCGCATCGGACCAGCCTACCCCCTCTTCTTCGAACGGAGCGAGCCGCTGCCGATCGGTCCCAGATCGGCGCGCAATCCGAACAGCACCTGCAATCCGGTCTATCGCTACAGCCCCGACCAGGCCGACAAACTGCGCTGGGAAACCGGGGAATACACCCGCATGATGGAGTCGTTTCACGACGGTTGCGAGATACTCGAACGGGTGGTCGCGGCAGCGCGGGGCCGCGCGCGGGAGGCTGCCATGCGGCTGCTGGGTCTTGCCCGGTACATCGAGAACACAGCCCGCACGACGGTGCACGCTAAACGCTGGCACGCACTGAAGTGGCGCCTGGGCATCTGCGTGGACGCCGATCCGATCTGGGTGGGCGGGCGCAAGGGCATGGAAGATGCCTGTCCGCTAACCGCCCCGGAACCGGCTCCGGCCGAAGAACAGCAGGCCGCACTGCGGGAGTTGATCGAGATCGCCGAGGCGGAAATCCGCAATGCCGAGGCGACCATCCCCCTGGTCGAGGCCGATTCGCGGCTGGGATACACGCAGGAGCTCGACTACTGCGCCTCGTCCGCGCAGTTGCGCTGGAAGATCGCCGTCACCAGCCGGGCCGTGAACGAAGAGATTCTCCCCCGTATGCGCGGCGTTACGCCGGAATCCGGGAGCGCCGTGAATCGGTGAGCTATGCTTCGCCAGCCGGCGCCAGTCGGTCTGCCAGTTCGCGCAGATCGTCAACGGCCAGGTCCCATTGTTCCGCGCCCGGCCTGCCGAAGCCGTAGCGGCAGTAACAACGCTTGAGGCCGGCGCGTCGCCCCGCTTCGAGATCGGTGTAGTGGTCCCCCACCATCCAGACCTCGCCCGCGCCCATCCAACCGGTCCGTTGCATCGCCAGGCGCAGCGGTGCCGGATCGGGCTTGAGCGCCAGGCCCTCTTCTGCGCCCACCACGGCGTCGAAGAACCCGCGCGCGCCCAGTCCCGCCAGGATCGCATCCGTGGCCGCGGCGGGCTTGTTGGTGACCACGGCCTGCAGCCAGCCGGCCTGCCGCAACCGCTGCAGCGCCTCGCGCACGCCCGGATACAGCGCCGTGGCCTGCAGCCAGCCGGCGGCATACTCGCGCCGCACGGCCGCCACACCTTCGTCCAAGGTCACCGGCGCGCCCGCCAGCGCGCGCTCCACGAGCTTGCGCTGTCCGTCGCCAACGAAGGCCACCACCATGTCCATGGTCAGCGGCGGCATCCCGAAACCGGCGCGCGCGCGATTTACCGCCGCCGTCAGGTCGGCGCGCGAGTCGATCAGCGTGCCGTCCAGATCGTAGATCGCCAGTCCGCGTTTTTGCGCTTCACCGTTCATGCACATCCCTCTATGCTTTGCGCCGCCAAATGCCACGCCAGAGCAGCCAGAGGGCAAACCGCAACCGTGACCGCCATCCCGGCAACCGGCGGCCGCTAAAGGCCGGCCGCATGTAGTCGCGATCGCTCAGGCCCATAAAATGACTCTCCAGAACATGCCCAACGACACGGCGTCCGGCGGACGCCACGCCGCCCCGGCGGAACAACGGGGCGATGGCGACCGCCTGCAGAACGTTCTGTCGCAGGCCGGCATCGCCTCCCGGCGGCATGCGGCTGACATGATCCGTGCGGGGCACGTGTGCGTCAACGGCAAAGTTGTCCGCGAGCCGGGCTATCGCGTAACGCCGGGTGCGGCGCGCATTACCGTCAACGGCGCGGATCTGCCTGTCGCGGCCGCGCCGCGCCGCACCATCATGATGAACAAGCCGGCCGGGCTGCTGTGCAGTGCCGACGCCGCGCAGGGCCGCACCGTCTGCGAGCTGGTCGCGCATCTGCCCGAGCGGTTGGTGCCGGTCGGGCGGCTGGACAAGCATAGCTCCGGACTGCTGCTGCTCTCCAACGACGGCGACCTGATCGCCCGCGTCACGCACCCGCGGCACGGCCATCGCAAGTTCTACGATGTCGAGGTCGCCGGCCGTTGCGACGAGGCGGCGCTGGCCAAGCTGCGCGCGCCCATGACCATTGACGGCTATGCCTTACGCCCGGTGGAGGTCCGCGTGCTGCGCCACCGGGGAGGACGCGCCTGGATTCGCTTCGTGCTGCGCGAGGGGCGCAACCGGCAGATCCGCCAGATGTGCGGCCAGGCCGGTCTCAACGTGCTCGCTCTGAACCGCATCGGGATAGACAACCTGCGCCTGGGCAAGCTGCCGCCGGGCGCATGGCGCGACCTGCGTGCCGACGAAGTCGCGGCGCTGATGTGCAAGCGGGAAGTCTAACCAAGCGGCTGTTTCCGGCTGCCGCCGGCGCTGCCGGCGCGCAGTTCGTGAAGCAGTCCCAGCAGGCAGTCGCGATTGTCCATCGAGGCATAGCGCAGCGTGCCGCCCATGCGGCTGAAGCTCTTGGCATAGCGCTGATAGTAGGCGGCATTGTCGGGAGGCGGTTCGCCTTGCGCCTGCCAGTCCCAGGTTGCCGGCGCGAGGTCAACCACTCCCAGGAAGAAGTCGTCGATTGTCTCGCCCGCCTGCCGCGCCAGGTTGCGCGCCATCGAGAGCGATTTTTCGAAGATCATCGGCGACATCACGGCCGAACCGATCGAGAGATACACGCCGCCCTGAAGTCCGCGGATGGCGGTGGCGTATGCCAGGAAGTCGCGCTCCGCGGTCCTTCCCACCGCCGCCCCCGAATTCATGGGATGCGCATAGATGATGTCGTGCCCGATCATGGGGTGCCCCGTGAAGGGAATGCCCCGGCGGTAGGCTTCGGCCTGCACGCCGAAGGAACCGAAGCGGTGCGGCACATCCAACCGGCCGGCAGCGAGATGGTGGCGGCGCATGGCGGCCATCAGGTCAAGCGCGGCGGCGGCGCGGTCCAGATCCTTCTGGTGCACGGCGTCGGCATCCGCCATGAGACGCTTCTCCGTGGGCAGATCCAGTCCCTGCTCGGCCACCAGCACACCGACCGAGGCGCCATAGCCGCGACCGGACCAGGCGCCCACCAGCAGCGCCAGGTTCAGGTAGAGCCCCGTCTCCTGCCAGAGACCGAACTGTCCTTCAGCCACGTTGGCGCGCACATCCTCGCTGGTGGCGCCCTGATAGGCTAGTTCCCAGTCATGAATGATGCCGGCGCCATTGGTGGCCAGATGGGTCAGCCAGCCTTCGCGCATCAGCGCGTTCATGACCGGTCCCAGCCCGTTCTTGATCGTATGGGCGCCAAAGGCCAGCACGACCGGCCGGTTGGCGGCGCGCGCGGCCCGAATGCGTTTGACGGCCTCGCCGATAAACGCTTGTCCCTCGGGCGCGCACTTGGCGGGTGTATCGGGCATGACCGCGTCATCGGGAAAATGTACGCGGTTACCGCGCTCGGCCAATGGCCGCATGATCAACTGCATGCGGTCAACGTGTACTGGTGTGTTCATTTGGATACTCCTTCCAGCCCCAGACAGGCCAGCAACCGGCTGCCCTGCGAAAAGTCCGGCACCAACAAGTCCGCGCCCGCGCGAACCAGCCTGGCGCGTTTGCCGGGGTCCAGCCCGAAGCGCCGCACTTCATCGCTGGCCACGCCCACCGTGTATCCCCCGGCCTTGTGAGTCTCGCGAATCTCCACCGGCCCGTCGCCGAACGTCACCAAGGCACCACCGGCCGCGCCGACATCCTTCAGGATGCGCTCAAGCACGCGTTTCTTGGCCTCCGTCCGGACGCCCGCTTCGGCGCCGTAGATGCGGCCCTCGAAGAGCCCCGCATAGCCCAGCGCCTCGGCTTCGCGGATGACGTCATCGCGATCGGTGCCGCTGGCCATGTAGAGACGCACGCCTTGCGCGCACAACCGGCGCAGGAAAGCCGCCGCACCCTTCACGGTCAGGTCCTCGACCGACAATTCGCCGGCGGACAGCTTGCCGGTTCGCTGCCTCACGCGTTCCATCAGCGCGTCCAGGTAGATGCGTTTGTATCCCGCCGCGTCGAGGATTTCCGCGGCCGGCACGCAGGCAAACTCGCGCACCATCTCGACCAGGCCCTCCATCTGCGTGAGCGTCTGTATGCCGGTGGTTTTGTCAATAAAATCGCGCGCCCGGTGCACCGCCTTGTGGTACAAGGCCTCGTCGGCATCCGCATAGCGCGGCCCCAGGATGGCCCGTACCATCATCGGCTCCATCACCGCTTCCCAGCCCTGCCGCAGCGTGGAAATGGTACCGTCATGGTCGAAGATCGCGTGCGTCGGCCGCGGTCCGGCCGGCAGCGCCGTCACGATCTCGATTTCGCTCCCAGCCACATGCCGCGCCTGCCGCTGGTCCTCGGCCAGTTCAGGCCGGTAGACGTAGTCGGGCTCGCCGCCGATAGCCATGACCTCGTCCGGCGTGGCTACTCCGGTCTGGAAGATCTTCTGGACCGTCACACCCGCCACGAAATTGCCCAGCGTCGCGGCCTCGCGCGCACCGCTGCCGGCGCCGAGAGCCAGCGCGATGCCCGCCAGCAGACTGTCGCCCGCGCCGACCGTATCTATGCGCCCGACAATCTGCAAACCCGGCACCTCGAACACGCCGGCGGCATCGCAGATCAAGCAGCCGCGCGCGCCGCGCGTTACGAACACCGGCCGCTGCCAACGGGCATACAGCGTCTCCGCCGCGCCGCACGCCTCCTCCCGCAGCACCAGTTCCTCAGGCGCGCGTTCGTCGCCGCACAACGTCAGGGCTTCGTGGTCATTGAGCTTGCGGATGCTGCCGCCGTAATTGTCACTGTAGTGACGGCTGTCGAGAATAAACGGCACCTCCGGGTGCGCCGCGATCAGATCCGCCAGCCGCGACCGGAAAAAGGCGCTGTGGTGAACGCCATACTGAACCTGCTCATTGACGATGACCGCATGGCAGCGCGGCAGCCGCGACTCCAGGCGATCCAGCAACCGCGCCGCGGTGGCGTCGTCGAGCGCGTTGAAATTGCCGAAGTCAATGCGATGCTCCTCGCGATCGTCCCGCACCGGCTTGATGTAGACGTGCGTGCCCCAGTCGGACTCCTGCCTCTCGAGATTGTCCGGGGCCACGCCGGCCTGCCGCAGCAGGCTGCTCATCTGCGCGCCAAAGGGATCGGTGCCAATCACCCCAAAGGCCTCCACCTGACCCGCGCCCAGCGCGCGCAGATTCATCACGACGTTGCCGGCGCCCCCCAGCGAGTAGCGCTGACTGCGCACCGCGCGCGTCATCAGCCCGGTCTCAACGGACTTCTCGGAGCGACTATCGTCCACAAACCAATAGGCATCCAGACAGAAATCGCCGATCACCGCCAAGCGTAACTTGGGCGCCGCCGACAGCAACCCTTGCAGCATCTCACACGTCATCCCTGACTCCCAGCGCACAGCATAGCAGGGGACCGCGTGCCATTACAATGCGCTGTGTTCTGCCTTCCCATATGCTCCGTCCCTCACAATCGGTGCACAATCGTCAACATCCATCTGCGCGATGATGGCGATGTCTTCCTCGAATCCCATCTCGATAAGTTCCTTGCCTGACGAACACTGCCTCAGTCTGGCCAGCAGATCCGATGCTACTCCACGGAACGCGTCCGTCGCAACTTGCGCTTCCGGCGACATGCTTCCGGCCAGATGCCGGATGATTGCACCTGCCCCGGCCAGGTCCTCGAAACAAGGGCGCAGCGTTTGGTCTTCCTTCCATCGTTCTCCCGCAGGTATCACGGCGATTCTCGTCCCGAAACCCATGGCCGCCCGGGCAACCGCCTGTGCATTCCGGAAACAGCCGGCGAGGGTTGGTGTTGGTCCGGCAGAGAGAGTCAGAGTCGATCCGTTCGGCGACGGAAGCACAAGACGAGTTCCTGGAGGAACTTGAAGGAGAGATGCGGGCGAAAGCGAGAAGCGGCTCTTGCCTCGGGGGCCGGCCAGTTCGGCCCCAACGGACCGGGCAAATGCGATGCGCGAGTCGTCCCTCCAGCGGTAGGGAAAGACGGTTGCTCCCCGCGCAGCAGCGATCGTCACGCATGTGGAAAACGACATGACATCAACAATGATGACGGCATCACTGATGGGAGCGAGCCGAGCGACGCCCTGCTCGCCCCATTCGCAACGGATATCATATTCTCTCTGGTCGAATGTCATTCTTGCTCACGGCAGACGTTGCAGGTGAGGCGGCGGCCACTGCGTTGGGGTCTCAACCGGCACGAGCGCGTCCGTTCCATGTTGATCTTATGCTCTGCGAAGAGATCAGTCACGGCACTTTGCGCCTCTGACTGAACCGCTTGGTTCGCCCCTCATTCTCCGGGATGGCCTTCAAAACAACGAGGCAAGTTGAGAACCCATACCCGACGCCTTGCCATGCAGCTACGTCTTCCGGCAAATGGCGTGGAAATCCGGAGAAATGCCCTTCCTCATAAACCAGGAGATGAACACCTGTTCCGACGTATCCCTTCTCAAGCTCCTTGATCTCCACGCTGGTCAGAACGCCCGTGTTTCTGCCTGTTCTTAGTCTGCGAAGTGAGAAGATGTCATCTGCGATCGCTACGTCTGCGAAGGATGGAATTTTGAACGGTAAGACTACTGAACTTTGTAAGGGCTTGCCGTCAACGGATTTCACTTCAATTAGATAGCGATCCTCCAACTCCAACCGATTCAGGCTGGCCCCAGCAACAATGGTTCCGTCCATCACAGCCGCATCACCAAGAGGCTTGTCCAATGCACCAATCACCACTACATTCTTCTGTAATTCCCGATAATTGAGGGTTGTCCCTTCAGGCGAATTCTCCGCTGCCTGAATAGAACAGCTCGCGAGGATCAGAAGAACGACAATGCTAGGAAAGGCTCTCATAAGGTGAGCGGGGCAGGCTGACCGGGCCGCGCGTCGCGCTGGAGCGGGCTTGCCAGCGCAGGTCCGGCGCGCGGCACGCGCGGTTTGCCGCGTCGCCTCCGGCTCCCTGTTCGCTGGTGCTGACTCCTTCACTGGGGAATGTCCAGAACGACTCGGTAGAAAGCCGGGGACGCACTGGGTGGCGTGTTGGTGTATGTTTTTAGCGTGCCGTCACCAACAACCTCCCATACGTTCGACCACAGTGGCGGATTGTCGAGGAGGTTTGTCGTTATCTGCACACGGTAGTGCTTGCCCTGCGATGTCCCCCAAGATATGACGCAGTTGGTGCCCTTCATGTCCGCGCCCGTGATGGCAGGTGTGTACATGCTCCATAGCTCCTGGCCAAACATCCAAGGAGTTAGTCCAGCCGCAATCGCCATATCGTGTACCACGCCCAAGTGGCCAATGCCGGGAAACACGGTGTGCCGATGGAAATTCGTGTCAAACGTGTGTCCGGCGGCGACGACCGCGTTCGATATCTCGTCGAACATGTAGCCGGTTGCCGTCTTCCTGTCGGTATCGTTTCCGCCGCTGAAAGCCCACACTGGCGTGTCAATCAGGCGTGGCGCCCAGGACGAGACCTGACCTTCTTCCCATACATCCGCCATTCCGACCACCGGCGCCACGGCGGCAAAGGTGTTGCTGTAGATGGATGTAATCCGCCAAGAACCGCCCCCTCCCGCTGAAACCCCCGACACGTAGAGCCGCCGTGAATCCACCGAGAACCCCCCCTGCACCTCCGCCACACACTCGCGCGCACGGATAACCTCCGGCTCGTAGGCGAAGCCACAGGGCCACCCATGAGAGGGATAGTCGTAATCCGACTGCGGGCACACAATGAACGTCGGCAGCGTCATCCAGTTGGTCTTGGCAACGACCGCTTCGTCCATGTGGGTCTGGTTATCCGTCCCCTCATGGCCAGCAAAGTGCAGGTATAGTACGAGTGGGTACTTGCCGCTTGGCGTGTAATCGAGAGGCACGAACAGCCGGTAGTTCATGCCATTGGAGGCCGTGCAGTACAGGAAGTTCGTCGTCCAGTCGGCCTGTCCGACCACTGGCAAAAGCATAAGCGTCATCAAGATTGCTAGAAATGACCTCATTCCATCCTCTCCTTGTGCATGCGAACGTTAGCGCTGAGGATCGGCGAGCTTGCAGGCCGTATCCTCCGGCGCTTTGTTGGGGCTCTCTTCGAGTTTCTGTGCCACACGGTTCACGGTTACTGTCTGTCCCTGACTACGAGAATCTCGTCTTGCCCACCGCCATCCAGACCGTCCCAATTCAGTCGGCAAAGGCTGATCTCGTTCGTATTGACAACGAGTGTTCTATTGATCCCTCCACCGGTGATGTGCGCGCTAACCTCGTCGGCACATGCTGAGATCGCCAACAAGACAGGCACGCCACACAACATGCCTATTCTTTTCATTCGTTTTCTTACCTCCTAACAGTGGCACCAAGCTTGCTTCCAGGCACCAAATCTATCAACACGATTGAAATTACATATGCTTCCACCCGCCCGTCAATCATTTTGCGGGTCTTTTTGACCCGAGATCGTCCTGAAGGAATGAGTCCCGCTATGACAAAGATGTAACCAGGCGGCACCTGACAAACGTGGACCGCAGGTTGGCGCGCAGCGCCAGCAGGAAGTCAGCCGTGTCTCGTCTTTCTCTCCCCATTTTCTATCCATTTCGGTGGACGATTACGGGCGACGATTACGGTTGACGATTTGGGTGTGTCTCCTCGTTTTCCGTAATCGTCGTCCGTAATCGTCAACCGGATCATCCCTCAATATTTTCATAGCACACTTGGTGGCGGGCCGGAACGGTAGCCGTCCGTCTACACCACAGTCGCGTCATCTTCCCGCAGCGCCCCGTTTTTGTGGCGTGACGGCGTGGGGCGCAATGTGTAATTTGTGGCTCGGTCATGCCAGGCAACGTTCAACGGCAGCGCGTCTGGGTCCGCGGTTGGCGCCAACTCGCGGCCATCTCGCGCACTACCATGATCGAGGGACTGCAGCAGCCGGCGGCGCTATTGCTGGTCCTCTGCGGCGTGACCGGCACGGCTTTGATCCCGTTGCTTCAGTTCCACCAGTTCGGCGAACCCGGACAACTGGCGCGCGACGGCGGCTTGGCTTACCAGCTCACTTTCGGGCTGATGCTGGCGGCGGTGTCCGCCAGTTACGCGGTGGGCTCCGAGATCGCCGGCGGCACGGCCGCCGCCGCCTTGAGTAAACCCGTCCGACGCGACCTGTTCTTGCTGGGCAAGTTCGGTGGCGTGGCCCGCATCACGTTCATGTTCTGGTACTGCCTGCTGGGTGCCATCCTGCTGGCGGAACGCGTGAACGAGCGTTACGCCACCACCGACCACTCCGACTGGCTGGTGACCGATCGCTACGCGCAGGCCGCGTTGCTGCTGGTCGGGCCGGCGGCGCTGCTGATCGCAGCCATCCTCCACCATCGGCGCATGGCGCGCTTCGCGGTGGCGGCCTGGCGCGCCCTGGCAGGGCTGCTGACTCTGTGCGTGGCGGGCGCGCTGGCGCTCAATCGCGCCGGCCACTGGGATCCGGCCCTGGCCGCGCTCGACTGGCGCATCGTCAACGTGTCGCTGCTGGTGCTGGCGGCGCTGCTGCTTTTCGCCGCCATCGCCACCGCCCTGGCGACGTTCCTCAAGCCTGGCGTCACTCTGATTGTCTGCCTTCTGCTGCTGGGCCTGGGCCTGGCGGCCGACACCCTACTGGCGCCGGCGTCGGCCTGGTTCTGGCGCCTGCTCTCGCGCTGCGTGCCCAACGTGCAGGCCTTCTGGCTCTGCGACGCGCTGGCCCACGGCGGCCGCGTCCCCTTGGGCTACACGGCGCTGACGATCCTGTACGCCCTGGCCTGGTGCGGCCTGGCCCTGGGCGCCGGCATGTTGCTTTTCAGACGTCGCGATTTGAACTGAAGCCAGCGAGTACACCATGACGCCAACTGACCCTCTTATCGAGATCGGCGGCCTGCGCAAAACCTTCCGCGATTTCTGGGGCCGGCCAACGGTACAAGCCGTGCGCGGCATAGATCTCGCCATCCGCCCCGGCGAGGTCTACGGGTTGCTCGGTCCGAACGGCTCCGGCAAGAGCACCACCATCAAACTCATGCTGGGTTTGTTGCGCCCCACGGCCGGCCGGGTTCTGGTTTTCGGCACGACACCCAACGATCCCGACGCCAAGCGCCGCATCGGCTACATGCCCGAAATCTCGTGCCTGCACCGCTTCCTGACGCCCGTCGAAACGCTGCGCTACTATGCCGGGTTGTTCGGCCTCGATTCCGCGACAGCCAGGGAGCGCACCGCACAACTGCTGCGCATGGTGAATCTCGAAGGCGCGGCCCACCGTCCCGTCGGCGAGTTCTCGAAAGGCATGGCGCGCCGTGTCGGCCTGGCCCAGGCCCTGATCAACAATCCCGATCTGC
>JAQULY010000095.1 GCA_028718445.1 Kiritimatiellia bacterium | reverse complement strand
GTGGCGGTGGGCTATATGTTCGCCGGGCAGCGCGACGCCGCGGTGGCACTGGCCACGCGTTTGCGCGCCGAGGGACGCGCGGTGGACCTGGCGCTGGGCCCGCTCAAACCCAAAGCGTTTTTCGCGCGCGCCGGCGCCGGCACGAGCGGGCATGCGGTGTTTATCGGGCCGGACGACGTCGCGGCCGGCAAAGCCCGCCTGAAAGACCTGGCCACGCGCGCCGAGAGCGAAGTGACGCTGTAGCGAGAGGAAAGGCCCCATGTCACGCATCAAGATAGACGAGGCGCGCTGCACGCGTTGCGGCAAATGCATCCGTGTCTGTCCCCTGGGATTGCTCAAGGGCGATGCCAACACCGCCACGTATCTTCCGTCCTCCGGCGACGCGGTCTGCATCGCCTGCGGTCATTGTCTGGCGGCCTGTCCGCGCTCTGCCATCGCCATCGACAACGTGGCGCCGGAAGCGTGCGAGGTGGCCGACGTACCGTTGCCCGGCTTCGAGGATGTGCGCCGGCTGGTGATGCGGCGCCGTTCGATGCGTCTGTATCAGCAGCGCCCGGTGCCGAAGGATGAGATTGCGCGTCTGATTGATGCCGTGCGCTGGGCGCCCACGGCGCGCAACAACCAACAGGTCGGATGGGTCGTGGTAATGCAGCCGGAGCGCGTGCGTGAGGCGGCCGGCCAGGTGGTGGAGTTTCTCCGGGCGAGGCAGGAGGTTCCGGCGCTGACTTCGGCCTGGGACCATGGCTACGACATGGTACTGCGCGGCGCGCCGCATCTGGTGATCGCGCACGGTCCCGCCGAAACCGGTTGGTCGGCGACCGATTGCGCGATTGCGCTGACGACCTTCGAACTCCTGGCCCGCTCCGCCGGACTGGGAACCTGCTGGGCTGGCTTCTTTACGTGGGCGGCCTCCGGGCAGCCCTCCATAGCTGAGGCGCTGGGTGTGCCCGAGGGACACAAGGCCTACGGCGCCCTAATGCTGGGCTATCCGCTTTCCGCCGTGCTGC
This sequence comes from Kiritimatiellia bacterium, assembly GCA_028718445.1. GTDB lineage: Bacteria > Verrucomicrobiota > Kiritimatiellia > RFP12 > JAAYLN01 > JAQULY01. The sequence goes on along the minus strand of JAQULY010000095.1, from coordinate 12,772 downwards.
GCGTGCCGCCGCGCAAGGAGGCCTCGGTTCACTGGGTGTAGTGACGTGTGAGTGCAGACGCATGCATTGCAGGGGGGGCGAGATGACATGGTATTATGCCGTCAACAACGAGCAATACGGGCCGGTGTATCGAGAGGAACTTGTCGCCTTGGTGCAGCGGGGCATGCTCAAAGCCCACGATCTTATATGGAGTCACGAACTGGGCGATAGATGGGTGCCGGCCGGCACGCAGGCCTGGCTGACGTTCAGGACCTTGCTGGCGATGCCTGTTTCGACCGCAGGCGCGCCGTCGCCAACATGCACCGGGAGCGCGCCACAGGCGGTCGGTGCCGCTCCGTGCGGAATGACGCCAAACAGCCGGTTGATGGAGCGGGCACGCGTATCCATGACGGGCAGATGGACTTTGGCGGCGTTCGCGACGGGCGTCTACTATGTTGTCCTGCTGGTGCCATGCATTGCACCGTTTGTGTGGGGGCCGCTCGCGCTTGGTGTGGCTTACTTCTATCTGGCAAGTACCCGGCCTTGCGCGGGACCCTCAATCGAGCTGATGCTGGACGGATTCAACCGCTTTGGCGCCGCCTTCTGGGCGCAAGTCCTCAAGGTCTTCTACATTTTCCTGTGGTCGCTGCTGCTGATAGTGCCGGGAATCGTTGCATACTACGCCTATGCCATGACATACTTCATTATCGCGGACAACCCAGGCATCAGCGCAGTGGAAGCCATTCATCGCAGCAGTCTATTAATGAAGGGCAGCAAGGGAAAATTGTTCTGCCTGCATTGGCGCTTCTTCGGCTGGTTTCTGTTGGGTATCCTGACATGTGGCGTTGCGTTTCTCTGGGTCATCCCTTATTTCCGGGTGTCACTGGCGCTCTTCTACGAGGATCTGCCACACTCGCAGGCGCATCCAGATGGCACACACGCGAGACCGGGTTTTGCCCACGCGTGAGCTAATACTATGGAAAAACTCTTCGGCACCGACGGTATTCGGGGACAGGCCAACATCTATCCGGTTAACCCGGAGTTGGCGCTGAAACTCGGCAAGGCTCTGGGCAAGAAACTGGGCGCGCACGGATTCGGCAGCGCCCGGGCGGTGATCGGCAAGGACACGCGCCTCTCCGGCTACATGCTGGAGACGGCCATCACCAGCGGGCTGGTCTCGGCCGGCTGCGACGTATTCTTGGTGGGCCCCGTGCCGACGCCCGCCGTGGCGCATCTGACGCGCTCGCTGGCCGCGGATGTCGGCATCATGCTGACCGCTTCGCACAATCCCTATGACGACAACGGCATCAAGCTCTTCAATCCGCAGGGCTACAAGCTGGAGGATGAAGGCGAAGAGGAAGTCACGCGCCTGATCCTGCACACCGATCTCAACACCGCCGCCATTCGCAGCGATCAGCTCGGTAAGGCCTACCGCCTGGACGACGCCCGCGGACGCTACATCGAATTCGCCAAGAGCACGATCGACAACGAGAAGCTGAGCGGCTTCAAGATAGTCATGGACTGTGCCAACGGCGCGGCTTACGACATCGGCCCGTGGATTTTCCGTGAACTCGGCGCGACCATCGTCAAGACCGGCGCGAGTCCGGACGGATTCAACATCAACGCCGACTGCGGCGCGCTGCACCCCAAGGTGGTCGCGAACATGGTCCGGGAACAGGGCGCCGACATCGGCATCGCGCTGGACGGCGACGCCGACCGCGTGATTTTCGCCGACGCCAACGGGGCCATCGTGGATGGAGACCGCATCCTGGCCGCCTGCGCCATCGCTTACAAGGAGCGCGGACTGCTGGCCAACGACACGTTGGTGGTGACCAGCATGAGCAACCTTGGCCTGCACGAGGCCATGCGGCGTTACGACATCAAAGTGGAGGTCACCGAGGTCGGCGATCGTTACGTGATAGACGCCATGCGCAAGGGCGGGCATACGCTCGGCGGGGAGAAGTCCGGACACCTGATCTTCCACAGGTACGCAACCACGGGCGACGGCATCATCGGCGCGCTGCAAGTACTGCGCATGATGAAAACCGAAGGCAAGAGCCTGGGGCAGCTCGCGGGCTGCATGCAGGAGTATCCGCACAAGCTGGCAAGCCTGCCGGTCCGCCACAGGCGACCGATCCGCGACGTGCCGGTCCTGGTCAAGACCATCGAGGCGTGCGAGCGGGATCTGCGCGATTCCGGGCGCGTGATCGTGCGTTACTCCGGCACCGAGCCGAAAATCCGGCTGCTGGTCGAGGCGCGCGAGCCGGACCTGGTCGAAACGTGGATTGCCAGGCTGTCGCAGGCCGTGACGGAGGGGCTTGGATAAAGCCGGACGTTCCGATATGCCGCCGATCGCACAGCTCCTCTCCAAGGGCGTCCGCATGCCGGCGCCGGATACGGTCTACGTGGACGGCAGCGTTGACCCCGAGCGCATCGCGCCGGACGTCACGATTCACCCCGGCTGCCGTCTGTACGGCGCCGAGCTCTCCATCGGACCGGGTTGCGTCCTCGGCGCCGAGGCGCCGGTGACGGTGACGGACTGTCAGCTTGGCGCGGGTGTGCAGCTCGCGGGCGGCTTTTTCGAGCGGGCGACGATGCTGGACGGGTTTTGCGCCGGCAGCGGCGCGCACGTCAGGCCGGGGTGCCTGCTCGAGGAGGCGGCCTGCATTGCGCACTGCGTCGGACTGAAGCAGACGATTCTCATGCCGTGGGTGACGACCGGCAGTCTGATCAATCTCTGCGACTGCCTCATGTCGGGTGGCACCAGCCGCTCGTGCCACTCCGAGGTCGGCTCCTCCTACGTGCACTTCAATTTCACGCCGCACCAGGACAAGGCCACGCCCTCACTTATCGGGAACGTGCCACACGGCGTGCTGCTGAACCAGCCGCCCATCTTCCTGGGGGGCCAGGGCGGGCTGGTCGGGCCATGCCTGCTGGAGCACGGCACCGTCGTTCCCGCCGGGCAGGTGTGGCGCGGCGACGTGACCGTCCCCGGACAACTGCTGGCGGCCGTGCCGTCGCGCCGTACCGCCGCCGTGCCATACGATCCGCGACGGTTTCCTGGTATTGCCCGGATCGTCCGGAACAACCTCGCCTATATCGGCAACATTCTGGCGCTGGACCTGTGGTACCGCGCGGTGCGGGCTCCGCTCATGCGCGGCGATCCGTTCCAGGCCGCGTGCCACGCCGGCGCGCGCCGCCGTCTCGACGAAATCCTGACGGAACGGCTGTTGCGTCTGGACGAATTCGCCAACAAGGTCGCGCAGTGTCTGGACGACGGGCTTTCCGCGTCGGCTACGGCGAAACACCGGCAGTTCGTCGCACGCTGGCCGGCGCTGAAGGCGGCCCTGGCCGGAAGTGTCGCGGCTAGGCAGGCCGTGCCGGTTCCGCCGGCGGTGGCCGGGCTGGCCGCGCGCCTGCCCGCCGGCGATTATCCGGCGGCGATCGGGTCGTTGTCTCCAGACGATGGCCGCATGCTGTCCGACTGGCTGACGCGGCAGGTGGAAGAGGCTGTATCGCTGGTCGCAATGGGTCAGTGAGATGGGGCGCGAGTGGGGTGCATGTGTGCCGGAGCGATTTGCTGACCGTGCTATGAAGGGCGTGGAGGCGTAGCACGGAAGCGGCGCGGATCGGGCCGGAAAGCCGGCGCGTGATCATGGGCCGGCTGCGGCGTCACCGGGAGCGGCGCAACCGCGAGGTTGGCGCCGCCCCCGCTTGCTTGCATCCGACCCATGCTGACGCGCCGTTGTCCGGTAGTCCCGATCCGCGCCGCGCTTGCCCCCGGCGGCGGGACCCGGGTACGTCGCTCGGTTCAGGAGCCGCCGCCGGGACGCTGACGGGCAGCGCCGACACTTTGTCTCTGGCCCGGTGTGCTTTCTCACGGAGTCAGGCGCAGCTACAAGTCTCTCACGCTCGCATGCACCCCACTCGCGCCCCATCTCTGACCCATTACCGCTGGGCGAACGCACTGGGCGATGAACGCACCTTGACTAAGGACTCCGGGAAAGAGTAAAAAGAACCTCCTTGTAATTGGGAGTCTCCGGGCAAACCCGGCAGAAGCTGCGCCGGGACGAGAGGCATGTGGCTAGCTATGGCGTCAGAACAGACAGAACAGCAGAGCGAGCAATTCCAGCGCCGGCAGCAGAATTTCTTTAACAAGGGTTTCGCCGCTTTCGAGCGCGGCAACCTCGACATGGCCGTTGACCTGCTGTACCAATGCGTCGAGATGTCGCCGGGATTCCTGCGGGCGCGCAAATTCCTGCGCGCCGCCGCCATTCAGCGGTACAGGAAGCGAAATCTCTCGCCGTTCTCGGCGCAGCTTGCCGAGTTGGCGGCTTTTCCGCAATACCTTGGAGCCATGCTCGCGCTCAAGCGCGGCCAGGGCGACAAGGCCCTGCTGGCGTGCGAAAAGCTGTTGCAGCGCTTGCCGCTTAGCACGCGGTTCACCTGCCTGACGGCTGAAGCCGCCATGGCCGCGGGACAGATAGACGCCGCGTTGATGACCCTCGAGACGGCAGTCGAGCAGATGCCGGAAGACGCCTCACTACTGATGCATCTGGGTACCGCCTACCAGCGGCACGAGGATTGGCGCAAGGCGCGGGACACCTTCAACGCGCTCGTCAACCTGCGGCCGCACGACGGCGTCGCCATGAAGCTGCTGAAGGACGCCGAGGCGCGACTCAGCATGGCCGGCACCTGGGACAAGGTCGGGGACAGCGAGGGCAAGGAAGGCTTCCGCTCTCTGATCAAGGATCAGCAAGCGGCGGCGACGCTCGACAAGCAAGCCAAGTCGGTCGTCTCCAGCGACGATGCCGAAACGCTGATTGCCGAGCAGAAGGCCAGAATCGCGGCCGAACCGAAAAACCTCAACTACTACCGCGCCCTGGCGCGCCTCTACCAGCAGCAGAAGCGCCACGACGAAGCCGTCAAGACCATCGAGGCGGCCCGCGCGATCAATCCGACCGACCCCGATCTCGATCGCGCGCTCTCCGCGGCCAAGACGCTGGCGTTCGACGCGCGCATCGAGGCCGCGGACGCGGCCGGCGACCGCGCCGCCGCGGAGGCCATCGCCGCCGAGCGCAGCCAGTTTGTGTTCGACGACCTGGTGCAGCGCGTCGAGCGCTACCCGAACGACCTGCGCCTGCGCTTCGAACTGGGAACGCAGTACCTGCAGTACGAGTCCTACGACGACGCCATCCAGCAGTTGCAGCTCGCGCAGCGCAGTCCCAAGGAACGCAACGAGGCGCTCTATGCGCTGGCGCGCTGCTTCCGTGCCAAGGGCCAACGCGACATGGCCGTCATGCAACTGGAAACGGCGCTGGAACAGTTGCCCGTGATGGACGACCTGCGCAAGCAGGTGGTTTACGAGCTGGGCGAACTGCAGGAAGAGGCCGGCAATCTGGAGAAAGCCTTCGCCTACTACCGCGAAGTCTATGGCGCCGACATCGCCTTCCGCGACATCAGCGCCAAGATGGAGCGCATGTACAAACTGCGCAAGAGCTAATTGCCGTCGCTGGTCTGCTGGGACGCCGCCCCCCCGGGCGGCGGCGGGAAGACGCCGTCGAGCGCGTTCTGAATCAGGCGGCGCGTGTCCAGCGGGAAATCGCCGCGCAGCATCCACTTCAGGAAGCCGGAGTCGTCGCGCACCAGGTCGCGTACTTTCTGACCCTTCTTCTTGCCGAAATTGATGGTCATTTCTCCGTCCACCCACCTGATCCTGCCACCGCGGTCGGCGTTGAAGGGATCCACCGCGTTGAACACGCGGTCCAACGCCTCCATGTTCTGAGGCAGATCGGGGTATTTCCGGAACTCGCCGCGCAGCACCTCCAGCGTGGCGCGCGCATCGGCCTCGGCGCCATGGGCATCGGTATGCTCGATCCCGCAGAAGAAACGCAGCGCTGCCGACAGGTCGCGCGGCTCCTTAACGTGGAAAATCCGTTGCGCATCCAGCACGCGCCGGCTGTCGGCGTCGAAGGCCACGCCGGCGCGCATGAATTCTTCGCTCAGCATCGGAATGTCGAAGCGCGCCGCGTTGAAACCGGCCAGGTCGCAATTGTCCAGGAAGGCGGCCACCTTCGGCGCCACCTGCGCGAAAGTCGGGCAGCTTTTGACGTGCTCGTAGGCAATGCCATGCACGGCCGTGCTCTCGATCGGTATCGGGATGGTGGGATTGACCAGCCAGTAGGCCGGCGTTTCGCGGCCGTCCGGCTCAAGGCGTATGACCGCCAACTCGATGATGCGGTCGGCCCGCGGACTGATACCGGTGGATTCGATGTCCAGCACCGCCAGCGGGCGGTCCAGGGATACGGGAAATGCGCACATGGGGTTGCATTGTCGCATAAGTGTGCTATTATCAACAATCCAATTTGCCAGCCGGATGGAGATTAATGACATGAGCCAGCATCGCAGTCTCAAGGGATCCAGCAAGATCGTCGCCAAACGCAATGTGCTGAAGCGCTTCGAGCGCGTCAACTTGCTGACGCAGCGCGGCCAGTGGAAAGCCGGCGACCGCGGTTTCGGCCTGCGCAAGACCAAGAGCGCCGAGTGAGGCGCGGCGGTCAACCCGAGGGGCTATGACCGTTAACCGCACCGTCTGTCTGCTGGCCGCGTTGATGCCGGCCTTCCTGCAGGCCGCGCCGGAGCGCCTCCGCGTCACCGGCGACAGGGTCAGTCTGCGCGCGCGCGCCAGCGACACCGTCGAGGTGGTGGGGCAGGTCATGAACGGCGAAGAACTCATCGCCCCAGACGGCATCGGCACGGGCGAATGGGTGCGCGTCACGCCGCCGGACGCGGTCAATCTCTGGATATATGGCGAACTGGTGCGCGACGGCCGCGTCGCGGTCAACAAGGCACAGGTGCGCGGCGGCCCGGGGCTGCAGTACAAACGCGTGGGCGAAATCGAGAGTGGCGCCGCGGTGGCAGTGCGCGGTCAGCTCGGGGAATGGTTGAAAATCGCGCCCACTCCGGAAAGTTCTCTTTATATCAGCCGTCGCTATGTTCAGGCCGTGGTGCCCGTCGAAGCGCCCGCCGCGCCGGTGGCGGAAGCGCCTTCGCCGGACTTGGCTTCGGCCTCCGCGGTCGCCGCGCCGGCGGAGACTCCGCCCGCGGCTTCGGCTCCTCCGGCGGCACCGGCGGTCGCCGTCCCCGTGCCGCGCCGCGCGTCGCGCTGGCCGTCCGCGCTGGCGGGGTACAAACCCGATCCGTTGCGTCCGCAGGGCGCACCGTCACGTTTCGAAGGACGCTTGGTGCGAGTCAGCCGCCAGGCCGCGGGGGTGCCCGGCAGTGTTCAATTGGTCGCGTTACGCGGCCGCCAGCGGCCCGTCGCGCTTTGCCGTCTGACGGGGCTGGAAGGTCAGTGGAACGAACTGGTTGGCGCCACGCTGGACGTGCGCGGGCAGATCTGGCATCTCGACGGCCAGGAACTGCCCGTGCTGGCGGCGGAGCGCCTGGTTGTGATTGCCCACGCGCCATGAAGACCATCGCGACTCCAGCCGGCATGCAGGCCTGGTCGCGTGACCGGCAGGCGGACGGCAAGCGCATTGCCTGCGTGCCCACCATGGGCTTCCTGCACGACGGCCACCTGTCGCTGGTGCGGCGTGCGCGCGAGTTGGCCGATGGCGTCGTGCTTACCCTCTTCGTCAACCCGACGCAGTTCGGACCGGGCGAGGATTTCGCCGCCTACCCGCGCGATGCCGCGCGCGATCTCGATCTCTGCCGGCGCCACGGCGTGGATGCGGTCTTCATGCCGGCGGACGAATCCATGTACCTGCCGGACCACAGTATCTACATTGCGGAGGAGTCGCTGTCCGGCACGCTCTGCGGCGCGTCGCGGCCGGGGCATTTCCGCGGCGTCTGCACGGTTGTCGCCAAGCTTTTCAACTGCGTCCTGCCGCAGGTGGCGGTCTTCGGACAGAAGGACGCACAGCAGATCGCCATCATCCGCCGCATGGTGCGCGATCTGAACTTCCCGGTCGAAATCGCGGTGGCGCCAACCGTGCGCGAACCGGACGGTCTGGCCATGAGTTCGCGCAACGCGCGCCTCGACGCCGACTCGCGGAAGTCGGCGCTGGGGCTGAGCCGGGCGCTGCGCGAGGCCGCGTGCGCCTATGCAGCGGGCACGCGCGACAGCGCCGCCGTGCTGGCGCAAATGCGCACGACCATGGAGCGCGCGGGCTTGCGCGTGGACTACGCGGCGGCGGTTGACGCCCTGACGCTCAAACCGGTCGCGGCGCTGGCCGACGGCGTACTGCTGGCGGTGGCTGCCTTCGCCGGCGGCGTGCGCCTGATAGACAACCAAGTGCTCTAAGAATGCGCCGCTGTCAGGCAAAGCACTCATTGTTCGTGTGAAGCAAGGAGATTGGTCGTGGGACTTGTAAGGAGTTGTCTGCTGCTCGTGTGCGTATGTGTGTTCACTTCTTACGCCGCGGTCGAGCAAGTATGTAACGCGGATAGTGTCATCGTGGCGTTGGGACGCGATTCGTCCGATATTGCACAACTTCAAGCGCTCAAGGCCGCGCTTTTTGACATCAACGATGCTGACACGAAGTGCACCTATGGGCTGATCTATTGTCTTGGTTCGTTGACTTCAGGTTCAGTCAAGGAAGGTATGTTGACGCGCACGCAGCTTCTGCGCGCATACGCAAACAACTTGATGGTGGAACGAACCTTGTCTGACGCTAACATTTCGGACACCTGTGATGATTGCGGTGGGCTTGGCGTCCTCGACGCGCAGTGCAAGGTCTGTGCGGGGAGCGGCAAGTGCAAGGTGTGCGGTGGTACTGGTAAGCGGACCGATGTCAATCAATTCAGTGCGCCAAGCTGTCCAGTGTGTGGTGGTACCGGATTTCAACGCGAGCGGGTGACTGAGAGCGGTTACGATTACGGTAGCGGACGTGCTGTTCGCAAGAACACATGGCGCCGAACAAACGAGAAGTGTCTGCGCTGCGAAGGTTCCGGACGACTAGCTATCAACGCTGTGACGTGCCTGGGTTGCCGTGGGTCGCGAGACTGTGGCTCGTGTGGAGGCAAGGGGCGTAGCCAGGTCAAGTGTGCCGCATGCAACGGCACGCGTTATGTCCTGTCGCCGCAGAAATGCCGCGCGGCGTACGTGGAGTTGCTGTCCAAGACCGCAACGCGCATCGAAGCGTCATCTGCGCAAGCAGTGGCCGTGCTGCCAGCGACGGCTGAGGCCGACACTGCCGTGGCAACTGCGTCGGAACCGATGAGTGCCGCCCCTGTCGTGGATCCGACACCATTGCCCGAAGTCATGAGCCACGAGACATCACAGGCTGCGACATCTCCAAAGCCCGAGACGCAACAGGTTGTGAACCGCGGCCACCAAGCGGATCTGGTCGCATATCTCCGTTCTCCACTGATACTGACCATTGTCATTTTCATCGGTTTGTGCTGGCTTATTTCGCTGTTTGTGCGACACTAAACGAAACGACCGCAAACTGGGGGTCGGCGTGCAGTCCGACAGTCCGTTCGGTCAGGCGTTTTGTCCCACACAATGACGTCTCGTAATCCCACATCGCGCAGGCAAACCGACAACCAGCCGACATCTGAGGATGACTCGCGGCGCGAGCTTGCGGCCGTTTTTGCGCGCGTGCGCGATCCGTCCGGCATGCACCGCCTGTTGGAGGAGATGCTGACCGAAGCGGAACTGCACGACCTGTCGTTGCGCTGGCGGCTGGTGAAACTGCTTCAGGCAGGCGTGCCGCAGCGCGAGATCGCCGAGCGTCTGGGTGTCAGCCTCTGCAAGATCACGCGCGGTTCACGCGTGCTCAAGCGGCCGGGGTCGGTGCTGGCCACGCTATTGCCGCACAAGCACGCGGCGGATGGGATGTGAAGATGCAGGTAGTGTCTCCGGAAATTGCCGGCCAGTTGGGCCGCGCGTCGTGGATCCGCCGCATGTTCGAGACGGGCGCCGAACTCAAGCAGCGCCTGGGCGCGGACCAGGTTTTCGATTTCAGCCTTGGCAACCCCGATGTGGCGCCGCCACCGGCGGCTGGCGCGGCCTTGCACGCCATCGCGGATGGAGCGGCGCAGCCGTTCGCCTTCGGGTACGTGCCCAACGCCGGCCTGCCGAGTCTGCGCACGGCGTTGGCCGACAAGCTGGCGGTGGAGCAGAAGACTCCGGCGTTGCGGGCGCGAAACGTGCTGGTGACCTGCGGCGCCGCCGGCGCGCTGACCGCCTTTTTCCGCGCCGTGCTGGAGCCGGGCGACGAAGTGCTCTGCCCGGCGCCCTATTTCGTCGAGTATGGTTTCTACTGCGGACACTTTGGCGGGGTACTCAAGCCGGTGCCGTCGCTGCCGCCCGCGTTTGAACCGGACGTGCCCGCGCTGCTGGCCGCGATCGGTCCACGCACGCGCGTGGTGCTGCTGAACTCGCCTAACAACCCCGCCGGGTGCATCTACGCCCCGGCCACGCTGGCGGCCATCGCGGCGCACATCGAGACGGTCAATCGTACGCGCGCGCGCCCGGTCTTCCTGCTGGCGGATGAACCCTATCGCTTCCTGGCCTACGACGGCGCCGTCGTGCCGCCGGTGTTGCCGCTCACGCGCTTTGCGCTGGTGGCGGGATCCTTCTCCAAGAGTCTCTCGCTGGCGGGCGAACGCATCGGCTACCTGGCCATCCATCCGGAGCTGCCGGATGCCGGACTGCTGGCCGATGCCGTCGCCATGACCACCCGCACGCTCGGCTTCGTCAATGCGCCCATCATCGGCCAGCGGCTGGCCGAGGCGGTGCTGGACTGCGGCGTGGATCTGTCGGTCTATGCCGGGCGACGTCGCTTGATGGCGCAGGTGCTGGAAGACGCCGGCATCGCCTTCAGCCTGCCGCGCGGCGCGTTTTACTTCTTTCCGCAGGCTCCGGGCGGCGATGACGTGGCCTTCGTGCAGCGCCTGCTGCGCGAGAACATCCTGGCGGTGCCCGGGACGGGCTTCGGCTATGCCGGCCATTTCAGGCTCTGTTTCAGTGTGGCTGACAGCGTGATCGAGCGATCCGCCGCGGGTTTCCGCCGCGCGGCCGCCGGTTGAAGGGCGTAAGGAGCGAACGTATGCAAAGCGTATTTCCGACGGTGTGCCTGCTGGCGCTGTCAGCATTCGCGGCGACGGCGCAGGAAAACAATGCCTCCCGGCAGGCCAATCTGCGGCAGGTGACCGCCTGGAGCGAGGCCAGGGCGCGTGATGCCGCCGGCAAGGCGCATCTGTATGCGCGCCGCGGCCTGTACGCCGACCGCCAGGCGCGCCGGGTGGAGGTGTTGGCCGAGGCTTGCGGACTGTCCGCCAATACCACCGTCGAGTTCGGCCTGGTGGGCGAATTCAGCGATCGCGCCTATGAAGCCCTGGCGCAGTCATTCGCCACGGCCGGCGACGTCGCCTGCGCGTTGGAGTTTGTCGGCCTGCCGCGCGGAAGCAACGTCAATTCCAAGGTGCAACGCTACTGGCCGCGCGGCGAACGGGTCTTCATTGATGTCCGGCTCTACGGACAGGACGCCACCTCGGCCGTGCCGATCGAGGCCTTCGTGTTGGACCGTCGCACCGGTCTGCCACTGCGCCGCCAGGGCCTGGTCTATTGCGGCTCGCCACGGATGACGGCGGAGGATGAAGGTAACCGGGAGCAGTGCCTGGCGGACCGCGAACCGCCGATGGCCATTGTCTCCACCTATAACGAGCCGCAGACCGTGCTCGACGTTCCGCGCCTCGCCGCGCAAGGGGACGTCTACGAAACCTTTGTCGTCAACCCGGACCGCACGCTGCCGTCCGGCACGTTGCTGCTGTTGACCTTCGAACCCGAGCGGCGTCCCGACGGTCGGCCGCGCGTGCAGGCGGTGAATCTCAAGGCTCTGCCCGCGCCCGGTGGCACGGGCGTGGTCTTCACTTGCGCGCTGCCGCAATCCCAGCCGCTGGAACAGGCGACGCTGACCGACGTGATCAAGCTGTTGTTGCGCGAAGCCAAGGCCGGACGAGACCCCTACGTTACGCTGAGTTTCGACGATGCCGTGCCGCTGGCACGCACCCGCGAAATCTGCACGGCGCTGCAACTCGTGGAGGGCGAGAGCGGCATCCGCGTGGAGCCGCCGCCGGAGGGGCAGATCTACTACAAGGGCTTCCTGCCCGACGAGAAGTGGCGCGATCGCCAGTCGCGCCTGTCACAGCCCTGGGAACTGCATGTCGGCGAAAAGCCGGCTGACGGCGCGATGCGTCCGTTGACGCTGGTGCAGACGCTGGAGGACTGGTCAGATCCCAAGAGCCTCGACCCCAAACTCACCGTCAAGGAGCATCCGTTGCGCAACTTGGAGGAATTGCCGGCCAAGTTGCGCGAACTGGGCGGCGGTTTGCCGGTGATGCTGGTCTATGCGCCCACGGATGCCGTGCTTGGCGACTTCATGCCGGCCGTCAGGCTGGTGCGGCAAAGCCAGCCGCTGGTTTACGTTTTCGGAGAGTAATACGCAGGAGAAACAACATGAATGCACGCAACCTGAATCCGCATCGGATGTTTTACGAGATGGCCGCCGCGCACCGCCCGAAATACCGTTTCGACGGCGGTAAGCCGGCCGATTTCAAGCGCTGGCACGCCGAAGCGTTGCCGGCGGTGATGGCCTGCCTGGGAGACTACCCGGAGTCGGTGCCGCCCAGACCCGAACTGGTGGTGGAGTGGCAGGATCGCGGACTGCGCATGCAGCGCTGGATGCTGGATGTCCAGCCCCATTTGTCGGCCGTGCTACGGGTCAACATTCCCGGCGACCTGCGTCCCGGCGAGAAGCGGCCGGCCATCCTCTGCTGGCATGGG
>JAQULY010000094.1 GCA_028718445.1 Kiritimatiellia bacterium | reverse complement strand
AACCGTAGAATCCGGTAAGGGCCTTCGGGAAAGCCGCGCGAACCGGCTTGGCGAAGGTCGTCGCCAGCGCTTCCGCGTGCGCCTCGCAGGTCCACGCATGGAACGCCGTCGGATCACTCACGACTCCTTGGGGAAACACGTTCGTGCATCCCGCGCACTTCCGGCTGGCGTCAAAGACCCCGTTCCACGGATGCGGGTGGCCTTCGTAATCCACCCACACCGCCGCTACCGGCACGTTGGCAGCCGCAAACTTCTTCATCAACCCCGTGATGAACTCCCCGCGCTGGATCCAACCGTCCTTGAGGGGCAGGCACGGAAAGGTGCTCCCCACGGCATCCTTGGCCTCGGCATCGGGCGCCTCGGGATGGCGCACGCGCTTGCCGTCCGCCGTTACGTAGAGATCCAGAACTCCGATCAACTGGATGTGGACCGGGAAACCTGCATCCGCAATCGCTTTGGCATCCGCGATCTGGCGGGCAACCTTCTCCGGCGGCACGCCGTACTCGGCATCGAGACCGACGCACGGCGCGAGCCCGCGATCGGCCAGCGCCTGCAGTTCCGTCTTCAGCGCCGCCGGGTTGGTGAAGGATAGCGGCGCCTGCCACCAGAACAGCGTGGGATGCCAACCGGCCGGCATCGGATGCTCGAGCGGCGACACCAGCGACACGATGCCGGCTATATCCGGCTTCGCTTCCCAAGGCTTTTCCGCGCCAGCCGTCCCGCGCATTCCCAACACCAGTGCCCCAGCCGCCACTAGACCAACGACGACGCTTCGCATGTCCGTCTACCCCTTTAATGGATTACGATAACCGTGCCCGTGATGCGTTTCCAAACCACCGTACCGGGCGACCCCGCCACGATCACGCCGCCGCCCCCCGACACGGTTGTCTGCAGCACAGCCTCCGTCACGTCGGCCGCCCGCCACACGGCGATACGTCCGCCTCCGCCTCCGCTGGAATAGGAACCGACGGTTCCCCCCGCCGCACTTAGCAACGCTCCGGCGGTATCGGAGAACACCCGCGTCCGGATGTAGATGCTCCCCCCCGCGCCGCCCCCCATGCTGTTGCAGCTGGCGCCTTCACCATCGGCACGACAGGTGCCCGCTATCGTCACGCTGTTGGCTGCTTCCACCCAGATGACGCCGCCACCGCTGCCGCCCACCAGCGTCGGCGATTGCCCGCTGCTTCCCGCCGTCACCGGCGCATTGGACGACCCGTAGGTCAGTCCCTGGTTCGGGGAGGGCCAGATGTTCGTGACGCCGCCGCGGCCGCCGTGGCTGCCGCCCCCGTAGCCGCTGAGTCCCCGTCCGGGGCCGTTGCCGGCCATGTTGATGTCATTCCCCGCATATCCCATTTCGCTGGCCTCGATCCGTCCGCTTGTCGCCACTTTCAACGAGCCGACTTCCATTTTTACGGAGCCACCGTTGGTCGGGTGCGAATAGAGGAAGATCGCCGAGTTGTTGGCCACATCCAGAGCATTCCCGACGCGCACATGTGCGCCATATGCAGCCGTCGTGGCATTGGTTATCCCCGCATACACGAACAGGCAACCGCCGTTCGTCAACCCCAGACTGCCGCCCACGGACAGTTCCGGCCCACCCACCGAACTACTGGCCATGCGCCGCTTGGCCAGGTAGAACTCGTCGCCTCCCAGGCCAAGCCCGGCGGAAGGAAGGCTTCCCGCTCCGAAGACAGTCACCGAGTTGGTCACCGTCAGCTTGAACGTCGGGTGTGGGAAGCGGATGGAGGCATTGCTGATCGTCAGGGAATCCACCGCCCAGTTGGTGAACCCGTTGACCATCCAGCGCCCGGTTAGCCGCGTAATCGTCGGACTCAGGAAGTAGTTGTCCGGAAAATACAGCGTTCCCAGATCGCCGAACAGGTGTCGGTCGCCGCTCATAGTCCCCGGTGCCGCATATGTCGAGAAGACAAGTGTTGGAATCGGTGTGACGGCAGCTTGCAGGGCCGGAGTGTAATGCACGGCGATACGTCCCCCGCCTCCACCCCACAACGCGCTGGAGCCGCCTCCCTTGGCGGTGAGGGAGCCCGATCCTTGAATCGTGTCACACGTCACCCAGATCGAGCCGCCGGCGCCGCCGGAACCAATGGTTCCACCACCGCCGTCTGCGGTGATCTCACCGTTCACCAACGCATCTCCGGCACACTCGATCCGCACCGCACCGCCACCGGCATTCCCCACATAGCTGTATCCTTTGAACGTCACGCTGGCACTGCCGGGCGCCTCTGGGCTCGTGGCCGACCCATAGGTCCTCCCGGCAATCCCGTTGTATCCTCCCGTGTTCCGTCCGGCGCCATGTCCCCCGTGGCCGCCGCCACCACGCCGAAAACCTCCGCCTTCACCGTTGGCGTAGATGTCTAACAACGTACCGTCGGTGGTGGCGAATCCCTTGCTGTTGGCGTCGATCTTGCCGGTGGCGTCTATCGTCAGGTCGTCGCAGGCAATCCACACGCGATTCGACATGCCGCCGTTCGTGAAGGCGGGCGGCAGGGTGATCGTGGCATTGGGCCGCACCCACACATCGCCGGCGACCGTCAGCTTGGTCGTCCAGTTGGTAAACGTAAGCGTGGCGGTGTTGCTGACGATCAGGGAGTTGATGGTCGTCGCCTCGCTCAACAGCACTTTGGCGCCCGCCGTGTCGATCACGACATCGTCGGAGGCCCCCGGCGCCCCCGACGGCGTCCACTGGTTGCCGTCGCTCCACAGCCCGCTGCCGCCGTTCCATGTTTTCGCGCCGTACGAGCACGCGGTCATCAGGCACAGCGCCAAGGTCGCCACCCACCAACGCACCCATTCTCTTCGTTCCATACGTTTAGGTTGCATGACTGACTCTCCCTTTCTCCCTGTTTCACTTACCTGCCGTTTCCAGCGCCTCGCTTCCGCGGGCCATATGCTCCGCGGCCACGCGCGCCGCGTCCTTGCTCAACACCAGCCGAAACGAGAAGGCGTGTCGGTCGGGTCCGGGCGCTCTCTCCCATTGCCGCCGGAGGATGTTCAGGGCCTCCAAAACGACATCCTTCACGTCGAAGACGACGAAATCCAGCGGCAGCCCGAAGGGCGCCATCTCCTGCATGGCGCAAGTCACGATGACATGCAGCGCGTTGAGCTGTTCCGTGGTGCAACACTCCAGCATGGCGCGCGTCGCACCCGCGGCCAACACCTCGTCGGTGATCAGGATCGCCCCCTTTAAGCTCCGTTCCGCGAACAGCCGCTTGGCTGTTTCGTACCCGGCGCGCTTGGCGTCCCTGGCCCACAGCGTGTTCTTATGGGAAGCCTCCGAGACCCGCAGACCGTGCGACGGCGCCACCGCCCAGACCAGATTCCAGAAGCCGCAATCGTCCGGCGCCAGGATGGTCAAGGTGCGATGGCCCAGATCGCGGCAGCGGGCCATGGCCGTCGCCAACATCTGTTCCCTGTTGCCGGCGACTTCGTGGGCGTCCGGCCCTTCATAGGTAAGGCGCACGAAGGGCTTGCCCCCGTCCCGGACTCGCTTGAGCAGCGGATGCTCAGGGGCGCAGCCGAGAAACACGAAACCGCGGTATTGATCCAGAACCATGCGGTCCAGGTAGGGGGCACAGTCGTGCGGACGGAAGTTGCTCAACCATACGGGATCGATAGCGACGCCGCGCTCCCGGAACAACACTTCCGCCTCGGAAAAGCAATGCCCCCAGAACGAGGAAATCTGCCCGTGATAGACATCCGTACCGCACACCCACAACACGGGCAGGTTCGCGGCGCATGCGGTCACGAACGTGCCCCTTCCCACGTGCGCGCTCAGGTAGCCGCGCTCGCGCAACAGCAGCAAGGCCTGCGAAACGAGCAGTTGGCTGACGCCGAATTGCCGCATCAGGGCGCGCACGGTCGGCACCTTTGCGCCCTCAGGAAGCGTCCGTACCAGACGCATGAGCTTCGCCGCCATTGCCTGCACCGAAGAGGACGGCGCTATTCCCGAAACTGTACGGCCCTGTTTCATAGCGACGCCCGACTTGTATCATACAATGCCGGCGCCGCGCAAGCGAAAAGGTGTGGAGCTGTAATGCTACGGGGAGAGAAGTACGGCCGCTGCAGAACGATCGTGCAGATTCAGGCGTTGTTGTACAGGGTCACCAGCACTTCGTCCGGCCGATCCGTCACGCATGATCGCTTTCTTGTTCCGCGTTTCAAGGTCGGTTATCCCTTTTTTGGGGTGATGCGGGCGACGAAACCGAGTTCCTGTTCAATGCGGCACACGTCGTAAACGGAGTCAAACTCATGACCCGGCTTTTCGTAATGGGACAAGGCCACGTCTTCTCCCCACCAGCCGCGCAGAATCTTGGCGACGGGATCGGCCGCCCACGCGCGCCGTGGCGTTGCGTTCATGATGCGCACGCCGGGCTTGAGCGGCGCCTCGGCCGCCAGCGCAAAGGCGCGCACGGCGTCGCTCCGCGCCATCGCCGCAATACTTCCCAGCGCCCATTCGCGCAGGGGCCCGACCTTGACCGTCGGGGCCAGGGGATCGTCCGGGCAGATCGCGGCGAGGCGCAACGCGATGGCATCGAGGTCCGGGTTCTGCCGGTGGTGGTACTTGATCACCTCTTCCATCATGAACTTGGAGAAGCCGTAGCCGTCGCGATCCCCGCAGGGATGTTCATCGGGAATCGGAACTTGCAGGGGCCGGCAGTTGACGCTCTGAATGCCCATGGCGGCGATGGAACTGGCGAATACGAATTTGCGGCAGCCGCGGTCGAGACCGTAACGCATCAGACAGCGCGTGCCCTCCACGTTGACAAGCATGCCGTCGCGCTCCAGGCAGCCGCCGGTAACCGCCGCCAGATGCACGACGACCTCGAGCCGCTCGCCGTCCAGTTTGCGCAGATCCTCGAAGCTGCTGAAGTCCCCTCGGATCCACTTGCACATCAACCCTGGATCCTTGCGGCTCATGCCGATGACCGTATGCCGTTTGGCCAGTTCCTCCGCCAGCGCCCGGCCGATGAAACCGCTCACGCCCGTAATCAGAATCGTGCTCATGTTTTCACTCCCTAAGACCAGCGGATGACCGCGCCGATGATGCTCTTGTCGTCCTTCTCGATGCGCTCGAACAGGGCGGGCGCCTCGTCGAAAGCGATCCGGTGCGTGATGGTCTTCTCCCACTTCAGTGCACCCGAGGCCATGTTCTTGATCACGGCCCGACGGCAGTCCTGGAGCCCATCGTCGCAGGGAAAGACCATCTTGAGCCGCTTCCCGTGCGCCTGGAGGAAGTTCAGGGAGATGGGGGCGGCGCCATAGTTCCCCTGCCAGACGAACGTGCCACACGGCCGGCAAAGCGCGATGGCCGCGTCCAGACAGGCCGGCAGTCCGGTGGCCTCGAATACCACGTCGGCTCCTTCCGGCGCCAGTTTCATCGTCTCCGACCGCACGTCCTGTTTCGCCGCGTCGATCAGATGATCCGCGCCCAATTCACGCGCCATGTCCAGGCATCTGGGATTCACGTCCACTGCGATCACCCTGCAGCCGCGGTGCGTACAGGCCGCCACGACGCCCAGCCCGATCAGCCCCACGCCGTGGACCAGGACCGTCTGCCCCATCCGCGGGTCGGCCATGTCCGTTCCGTACAGGCCCACCGCCGGCATGACGAAGGCGCTGGCCGTTTCCATCGAGGCGGCCGCAGGCAGCAGCGCGACACCATGCGTGCCGCCGACGGTGGTGACCACGCGGGAACAATGCGTTCCGCAAACGCTCGAGATCGCGCGCCCATCGGGAAAGGCCAGCGCTTGATTGCCCCGGTAATAGACCCGATCGCCAACCTGAAAACCGCTGACGTCCGAACCGACCGCCTCCACGATGCCCGTGCCCATGTACCCCGTGCACAGAGGGAACGGACCCCACGAGATCTTGTTGCGGATCAGGGCGAACTCCGTACCGATGCTCACGCCGGAATAGCTGGTCCGCACGACAATCCGATCGGGCCCCGGATCGGGCACCGCCACATCTTCCAGCGTGAACCGCCGGTTATTGTCGCATATCAAGGCCTTGGCGTTCATCTTGACTCCATGTAGGTGTTGTTCAATACTGACACTGTATTGGGGCGCGATGTTCCACACAACTGGTGTTTATTGATTTTTTTGTTGTGAAAGTGATATTACGAACACAGACACCAATTGGCTGGACCGGATTTCGCCGTGCGTGCGCCCGGTGGTGGAGCGCGGCATCTGCAGGAGTTACACGCTGCACGAAGAGCATGCGCCCAACTGGACGGAGCCGCTTCGGGTCATTTACGACCACGAGCTGGTGCTGTTCAGCAAGGGAACCTTCCGGGTGGAGATCGAGGGCGAACTGTATGCGTGTCCGGCCGACAGCTTCATCGTCATTCCGCCGGGCCGGAAGCATGTTTCCTGGAACACCGGCCGTACCGCGGGTCATCGTCACTGGTGCCATTTCGACTGGAGCTATGCCGGCCCCTACGGCGTCACCCCCATCCTGACCTGCCACCCGGCTCACCCGCAGCCACGGCTGTACCGGCAGGCGCCGGATTATGTGCCGAAATCCATTCTGCACGGACCGATCGCCACTCCCGCCAGGGCTTACGATCTGATGGACCGCCTCTGCCAGTTGCAGGTTCAAGGCGGCCCGCGCGACAAGCGGGTCAGTCGCGCGCTGTTGCTGGAACTGCTGATCCATCTGCTGGACGCGGGCGAGACACCCGCGCCGCCCATGTCGGAACGGCACTCCGGCGCCTGGCTGGCGCACCAGGTACGCGAGCGCCTGATGAACGCGGTGGAGGAGGGCGGCGACATTCCGCCCATCAAGGCCACGCTGGAAGAATTCCAGTACAGCTACGCCCATCTCTGCCGGCTGTTCCGGGCGGTATACGGCATCGCGCCGCTGAAGTACGTGCATGCGCTGCGCATCAGCCGGGCCAAGCTGCTGATGCGCGACACCCAACTGACCGTCTCCGAAATCGCGTTCCGCGTCGGCTTCAAGGACCTCGCCTACTTTTCCCAGCTTTTCCGCAAAATGACCGGTCTCACACCGACCTCATTCCGCGCCAGACTGAAGGGCTGAGGGCTCCTGGTTTCAGTCCGTCAACTGCCTGCCGTTGACGTCCGTGATCTCACCCGTTTAGCACCTGGTGAGCCTGAACCCGCGATAGTCGTGCCTGCCGAGTTCGCCGGTCTCAATCGCGCCGTTCCGCATGATTCCCAAATCCCTTTCGACAAGGCCCGCGCCGTGGTCTGGGTTCATCTCCATGAT
The DNA here is from genome assembly GCA_028718445.1 of Kiritimatiellia bacterium. GTDB lineage: Bacteria > Verrucomicrobiota > Kiritimatiellia > RFP12 > JAAYLN01 > JAQULY01. The sequence goes on along the minus strand of JAQULY010000094.1, from coordinate 6,542 downwards.
CCGGAATTCGCCGGAGACCTCCAGCGCGGTCATGTCGAGCGTCAGTCGCGTCTTGCCGGCTTCGCCGAAATTGGCGGCCATCAGGAGCATCCGATCGTCACCGACCCTGTAAAGGATCGAGCGGAAATCGGGATTCGTCGAATTGACCACCCGCCGATGTTCCTTCATGTCGCTGTAGACAACCGCTTGTTCCAGCGGAACGCTTGCCCACATCTTCCACAACGGATCCAACGGGCTGTCCGCGATCTGCTCGCCCACCTTCCAGAGCCGATGCGGGTGGAACCCCAGTGCCGCGTATAGCGCCGGCGCCTGCGGCAGTTCCAGCCGCGGAATCAGATTGTTCCCCATGCAGGAGGCGAACCCGTACATCGCCATGCTTTCCGGCGAGTTGTGCAGGTTCTCCCGCTGGTTGCGGTACTCGCCCGGCAGGTAGGCGTCGAATACGGCCGTTGCCAGCAAGGTCGGACGCCCGCCGCTGTGGGCGATCAGGAACCCGCCTGCCCCCACCCGCTCGCGCAGCGCCCGCGTGAGCAGAAAGTAATTCATGGCGGAAAAATGCAGATAGGAGCAGCCCTGGTACCCCATGCAGCAGGGCGAACTCCAGTCCACGTACAATCCGTCGAAATCCTTCTTCAGAAACCTCTCGAAATAGGGCTGGAAGAGCGCGTAGTTCTCCGTGCCGCGCATGTACAACCCCACCCGGATGCCCAGGCGATGGCAGGTCTGGACGAACCGCGCCAATTCGGCCGGATCGCGCGGAATGTAGTCGGCCGGCGGTTCGCAGTTGCTGCCGCCCGACCGCATCCAGCCCTGGTGCAGGATGATCACGTTGGCGCCCTTCCGATGCGCCTGCTCGATTTCCCGGTCCGACGGCAGTCCGTGGTAACGATTGCGGATCAGATCCGCCGGCGGCACATTGTAGGGCCACTTGTCCTGCAACTCCGGCCCCACGCCCTGGAACACTTCCACATGCAGAATCCGTGCGCCAATCAGGTTGTTGGCCTTCGCCGCCGGCACGGCGCCCCGACGCCCGATCCGGGCGGAGCCCAGGCACAAACCCCAGCGGGTGCGGAAGAAGCCCATGTCCCAGGTCACGAAATAGGTGTTTCGCAACGCCTTGCCCGCAAAGGTCCACTCGAACTTGAAGCCGCCGTTTCCGTCGTCCCCAAACCACGTTCCCGCTCCGTCCGGCGGGGAGTCTTCAATGAAGAATTCCAGATGGTTGTGGTAGCCGCCGTCCGGCCGCCGCCCGTAGTCGGCCATGGCGATCGGCAGCATTTGCCTATCGTCAATCGTGCGGTCGGTCTTCTTCTTGCCGACCTCCAACGGCCCTTCGAAACGTGGAATGTGGCCCCAGGCGAACTTATTCGCCGTGATCGCAGAATCCAGGTGAATGCCCAGCCGGCCCCTAACCCCGTCCAGCAAAGCCTTGTTCGCGTCCGAATCCACGCCCTGCGTCTTGCCGTCAACCAACTCGCTCTTCGGCAAGGACAGCTCGGCAAACAGCACGCCTTCCTCGTAAACGATGTACCGCACGCCTACCGTTATGCCGGCGGCCTTCACGCTCACGGAGAACCGCGCCTCTCGCGGCGTATTTTTCTCCACCTCAAACAGGACCCCGCGCTCTGCGTTGAGCGGATACTCCCGGCCGTCTCTTGTCAACACCAGCCCCGGCACGGTTCCGAATGCCGCGGCATTGACGCACAGCCAGGCTTCGCCGTCGTACTGGCGGATCTCCGCGATCTCGCCGCCAGCGTCGCCGTCCCATACGATTTCGAACCCATCCCCGCCTACGGTCAGGCGCGTGCCATCTCTTGACAGGTTCAGACTCACCACTCCACCTCGCATTCCCACAAATAGCCTGACCGATCCGGCACATCCGTTTCGGCCACATACAGTTTGTTGCCGTGCATCAGCCGCTGCTTGCTGCGGTAGTCCCGCAAAATGAAATGGCGTACTCTCGTTAGTTTCATCGTCCTTTGTATACCGTTCGGGTGGTTCTAGATCGCGAAGTGGTTGCAGTAACCCAGGCCCTGGAACCCGTCGAGCGGGTCTTCGGCCAAGGCCATGGTGAAACTGTGGCTCAGACATTCGGTCCCCAACGCTGCTATCAGCTTCGCGCAGACCGCCCGATAGCGGGGACTGAAGAACGCCCGGCAGGCTGGTTCCCGGTAGATATCTACCGCCCGGACTGGCCGATCCCCGTGCAGAAAGAGAAAGCCGAACGACTGGTCCGCCGCCAGCCACCCCTCAGGCAACAGCACCTCGGCGATCACGTGCCCGTAACCGGCCTTCGGGTTGCCGGCAAACACCAGCCGCGACGCCAGACCGGCCACCTGCGTCAGAACACAGAACACGCGCGCCTGTTCGTTGCACCAGCCGTAGCCGGAGGCAACGATACCCTCCTCGTCCAACGCCCGGTCCCCACGCAGAGTCGTTCCGATGTCGCGCTCGTAGAATCCGGCCCAAGGCACCTTCTCCGCCACGAACGTGGCGATGGCCTGAACCTTGGCCGCCGGAGCCGCCGAGCCGATGCGCAGTCGGGTCACGATCTCCTCCAGCGCCGGACGGCGTCCCGCCGTGTAGGCCAGCTTGGAGTTCGTGTAGTGGTCGTAGATGAACCCTTCGCCGGCTTCGTCCAAAGCGAGATAGTTCAGCGCCTGAACCAGATCAATGCCGCCCACCGCGGGACGGGATCGCGTATCGATGGGACGGACGGCGGGAGCGGAAGTCATGGCTTGGCATCCTTGTCAAATTCGTGGCGGCGATCGCCACCATTGTCGTGGTCGGACGGGACTAGTAGATCCCCCCACGCTCACGTCAGGATGCGCAAGTCGGGGTTCTCCGGTCCGAAGTGTTTGAGCATGACGAGCGGATCGGTGTCGGAGTGGTTGCGAATTACGACTCCCGCTTGCGCCGCCTGCTCGCTGACAAAGAACTCGTCGCGCGTGAGCTGCCCGAAGCGGATCAGCGCCGGTGTCTCGACTTCCCATACGCCCATCTTGCCATGGCCCTGCAGGAGAATCAGCCCGTAGGCGCCCGCGTCGCGGATGGTAACGGTTGCGCCGGGCAGGATCGTGAGTTCCTTGGCGCTGAACGCGGTGGATTTGTAGCAGATCCAGTTCTCGAGGTACCCCTCCGCCTGCATGGCGTTCACCGCCCGCACGGGTTGGGGACGCATCAGCCGGTGCTCTGCGAAACTGGGGTCCACGTTCTTGTCCCAGTCCAACACGGACACCAGGTAGTCGAAATCTCCCTTCTTCTCCGGCGGCGTATCCTTCCAGAGCAGATCAGTCGGCACAATCTGCTCGCCGGTCAACGACTGATACATCGCGAACACGTCGGATGCCTTTTGCGGCTCGTATGTGCACAAGCTGCCCGGCGCATGCAGAATTCCGGGCGGAACGTCCCAGCCGGTCCCAGGTTCGAGACGATAGGCTCGCGACAGGTTGGTGAGCTTGTTGTCGCCCTTGACGAAGGCCTCCAGGCTGGCCCGCACCTGCTCGCGCGTGGTCCCCGGCTCGAGTCCGAAGAAGGTGTAGGGAAAGTGGCCGCCGTGGTTGTTGAGTTGGACCGGGAAGAAGTACGCCTCCGGCTTCTCCAACTGCCCCACGGCCGTGGCGTGCTTCACGCCATGATGAACATGATGCGGCAGCGCCCCCATGTTGTCGAAGAACTTGGAGTACATGGGCCAGCGCCGGTGCGCTTTCCAGATGCGCGCGCCGATCAGCTCGTCCTTCAATTCCTCGACCGCGTCGCGCAGCAGTACCTGCTTGGTAGATCCCTTGTCGACGAACACGATGTGGCTGAGACCCTCGTTGGGGCTGGTCAGCGGACCGTTGTCGGCCGGGGTTGTCGAAGAGAACCAGCGCTCGTCGATGCCGCCGCGTTCGCCGCCCAGCGCATAGTAGTCATCGGGGTGCAGCTTGATACGGCGCCCCGGCACACAGAACGAACGCGGCACCCAGGTGGGCGATAGCCGCAGGATGCCCTGGCCTTGCTCGAGTGCGAGTGTGGCAAGCGATCTGCTATTCATGTTCATGCGAATGCAACTCCCACGTATTTGCGAAACGACGGCAATTCGAAGACGACCGCGTCGCCCTCTTGCTTCAACGCGATCGGCTCTCCATCACGCCCCTCCAGACCCAACAGCTTGCCGCCGGAGCCCGCCCGTAGTCCCGGCAGGCGCAGCCGCAGCCGCAGCGCCGCGATCGTGGCGCCGGATTTGTAGTGTAGCACATGCAGGCTCAGCCGTGCGTTCTTGCGGGCACGCAACAGGGCCGGAATGACGTTCGGGTCAGGATTCTCCGCGATCTGCGCCACCATCGGTTCAGCGGCGAATGCCCGCCGAACGCAGTCGAGGAAGGCCTTCTCGTTCAGCGGCCGGGCGTGGTAGTTGCAGTCCACCATCGGCACGCTGGAACGGTCTATTTCCCACTGGTAGGGCTTCGGGGACTGGAGTCTCGGAAATGGTCTCAGGCAGAACCAGCAGCCGGTACTTGTCGAGCGTATCCAGATTGGACTCGATGACGTTGTCCCACTGATACCCGGCCTGAAGCAGCGACTGCTGCGCCAGCAGCATGCCCTGGAAGGACTGGAGCCAGTTGATGGTGTTAGAGTGGCGGCTGCGCAGCACCGCGATTTCGGAGACCTCGTCGTTGTTCGTGAAGATATCCTCATGTTTGCGGATGAAACGGATCGTGGACGGACGCGCATCTCCCTCGCGGACCTCGAAAGCGCCGAATTCGTAGATCGGCCCCAGGCTTCCCTGGTTGTGAACCGCCAGTTCCATGAGCGACAAAATCGCGCTGTCGTTCGACATGTCGCCGTGCGCCGAGGGCGCATGGAAGACGCCGGGGCGTCCCATCGCCCGCAAGTGCTTGCAGGTGTGCGCATGGCTGATAAGCCGTCCGTCCGGCTCTACGCGCGGGGAGTTGGCGTCTTCCGAGAAAATCTGGTCCGCCACGTCCGCGAACAATTCAGGTTCGGTGCCCCAGACCAGTTGGTGAAATTCGCCCTGATCGTAGGCGATGTTGTAGCACAGCCGTGTCGCGGGGTTGGCGGCCTTGGCGGCGGCGGAGATGACCCGCGCGTTGTCGGCCACCAGGCGGCAGCGGAACTCGCACCAGTCCTGAATACCAGGATCGGTCAGACCCGGCATGGCATCTATCGGCCGCCGCGCGGAGCCGGTCGGCAGCATGACGTCATCCACGAACGCGTGTCCGTACCGTCGCGTGAAGCGCTTTAGCCCCTCCGGCGTGTGCGTGGCGTACTTCTCCTTCAGGAAATCGCGGAACGCCTTCTCGAACCGTGGCGTGTAACAAGGCATCTGCGCGTTGTTGTCGGCGTAGAAGTAAGTGATGCCGTACTCCTTCACCAGGATCGAGGCGATGTTGGCGACATAGTCGCTGAATTCCCGGTGCGTCAGGCAAGGCCGGTGGCGCCAGTAGCAGCGGCCGTACTCGCTGTATGACTGCGGCTTGCCCCAGTAGTCTATCGCCGTCCATTCTCGCGCTTTCGGGTTCTCGCGATAGAGCGATTCCGCCCAATAGGATCCGCACTGGAGATAGGCGCCCATCTCGATGCCCGCGCGTTCCACCAATTTCCGGAACGGCTTCAGGTTCTCCCATTCCGCACGCTCGTATTGCAGGCCAAGACCTTTATATCCCGGCCACACCACAGCATTGACGGCCAGTTCCTTGAGCTGCTCGACCACCGGCTCCGAATGGTTGAACGTGTGGGCGTTCTCGTCGTCCGCCACCCACCAACCGCCCCGCCGATAGTGCGCCAGCGGCTCCCAATAACCCGCCACCGCCAGCACTTTGTTGTCACTCGTGTTCATGTTTTCGTTCCTGCAGTTACTCGATGGCACGCGCGACCTTTTCCCGAGGTTCCAGGATAGGGCGTGGATCGCAGTTGTCTGGTACTACCTGGTCTTCGTTCTGTCAAGACCTCAGGCCAGTTCCGCCAGAAGGAAGGGGATGGACTTGTCGCCGCGGAAACGATGGACGCCGGCAAACTCGTCAATGCAGAGGCGTTCGGGGCAACCGGCCACGCGGAACGCCTCCCGGATCTTCGCGTGCGCCCCGCGGAACGAAGATGACATGAAGCAACTGTCGTACAGTCCGCTCTCGATGCAAAGGCTCCGGGGTGCGATCAGCGCGATGACATCGGGAATATCGGCATACCGCAGCACGCCGTGGAAGAACTGGTTGCCGCAGGCGTAGCCGTGCCACATCTGCTCGCGCCAGGAGCCGACGGCGCCGGACACACACGCGGCTTGAACGCGCGTATCTATCGCCGCCAAATGCAGGCTGAACGTGCCGCCGTTGGATAACCCGACACATCCGGTGCGTTTCGGATCCACATACGGCAGGACATGCAGGTAGTCGAGACCGCGCATGAAGTCGTACAGGTTCAGCGCCAGCAGGTTCAGCCCCATCAGGGATGCCTTCAACGCGAACACGTCGCAGGAGTGCGGATACTCGGCGCCACGTTCGCCGAAGCCGCGCGCCGTGGGACAGAGCACGACAAAGCCCGCC
>JAQULY010000093.1 GCA_028718445.1 Kiritimatiellia bacterium | reverse complement strand
GCCGCGCCCTCGTCGCCGACCAACTCCACGACCTTTACTGGAGCGAGCGATCTTCAGTTGGCACCAGCAAAAAGGCATCCTGACCTTGCGCCCCTACTCCCACTTCTCACTTTCCTGTCCTACACCCTTTACTTGTTTTCATGACACTTCGTTCTTTCGTTTCCTATTAACTTTCGCAATAATTCAGCAGCCACTGCACGACCCTGGCCAGAAGTTCCGAATAGCCGGACCATTCATAAAGAAGAACGTTCCCCTTCGCCGGTTCGCCAAGGTAAGTCCCGGCAAAGACCGCCACTTTCCCTTTGCCGTACCGGCCGGTCACCAAGACAGGAAAACCGTCGCATTCCAGAAGCGTCTCCGCGTCCGGTTTGGCTGTGGTCCGATGGTAATAACGCAGGCTTGGTCTTTCATCCCAGCGGAGTCCAGCCGTGATCGGCGACGTCTTGGCGACTTTGACGACGCCTGCCTTCGTTTTCACCAAGTCCCACGGCCCCGTCATGGTAATCGGCAACACAGGCTCGAAGGCGGAGTCGGCATATTCGCCCTTGCCGAAAGCGAAAGGTCCGCCGAAGACCAGAAGGCTTCCGCCGTTTTCCACAAATGCCCGCAGGTTTTTTCGTCCCATCAGGCCGTTCAAGGCCGAGGCGGGGATATCGGCCAGGACGATGAGGCGAACGCCCTTCAGCGCCTCCAGATTCTTCGGAAACGGCTGGTCCAACACCGTTCCTGTTTGGGTTATTGCCAGGTAGGAATATGCAAGCCGCAACGTATTGGGCCGCATATTGGCGGGAAAATAGGTTTGGTTACCCAGCCCCGCCACCACGAGAACGGTATCGCCAGTGCCGGCAGCCGTGGAGGGCGCCATGGCGACGGCAGGAGGCAGTGAACCCGACTCGCCCAGCCAGACCGCCACCTGTTCTCTGTCGGTGCGGAAAGGCATCAGTTGAATTACGGTGACTTTATCGTATGAAAGGTCGGTTGCGCCCTGATAGAACACCCGGAATTCCAGCGCGCCTTCATCGGGCCGTACAAACCGCAAGGCAACGTCCTGGTACACTCCGGCTTGCTTGAAATCATTGGCATACACAGTCCGCGGGCCGGCAAGCGTATAATTGAAATTCCCGTTAGCACCGACGTCCAGCGACACCACCGGTTCTTTCCTGGTATTATCTTTGACTTTGAGGCGGAAGATCGCCAGATACTCGCCAACCGGCTGTTCCTTGGTATAGGGGCCAAACGCCAGGACAGTATTCTTAGAGATTGCGCCTTGTTCCGCAATGATGGCCTGCCCGTTTGCGGCATCCTTGTCATCGGCCAACTTCAATCCGGACTGTAACACCCGGTTCAGATACTCCCACTTTGGGGCATCGGCCGGGATGGAGACCTTGGCCAACTTCGTCAACCGCACCTGGTCGATGAAGAAAGCGGTCGCTTCCGGACCTTTGCAGTCCCGACCAACGTTGGCCGCATATTTGAGTACAGCGGCGGCGGCGCCCACGGGCGCCGTCATGGCAAAGGTGACGGCCCGGTAATCGGGCTGCGGGCCGTAAGAGTGGCACGCAAGGCTGCCCAGCTCTTTTCCCTTTGCATCCTGCCAGCTCATAGAGCACCGGTTAACGACTCCATTCGTGCCCTCCCCTCGAGCCCAGTAGGTGAGGAGATAATCATCGCCGGCGGTTACCGCGAACGGGTCGGATTGCACCGTGACGCTGCCCGCCACCGGCAGCGAGATTTTGAGGGCGTTCGTTCCGGTGAGGGCGTTTGACGTCAGCTCGCATGTTTCGCCCGGTGATGCCATGATTTTCCACCCGGGCGCCGGCGCGCCGGGTTCCTCAAAGTCGCCGTTGCGGAGCAGGTTCCTCGTCTCCACCGCCGCCGGCGCTGTGGAAGCCAGGAAGAACAGCAGGGCCACAAGTGTCGTTGCGGAAAAGAATGTCTTGATGTTAAGGCTGCCTGTGTGTCTCATCGGTTCAATCCCAGTTTCTTAAGAACATATTCCAGAACGCCCTGCCACTGCGGTTGATCGCAGAAGATGGACTCGCCCAGGGGCGGCGCGGTCACGCAGCAGACTGTGCCGCTGCCGTACTGGCCCAGCACAATCATCGGCGCGGCGCCGCAGGTCATCAGCGCTTGCGCATCGGGTTTGGTCTTCACCTGATGAATATATTCCGGACGAAGCGCGGCGGCCTCCGCGGGAAGCGCGCCCGGTGCGACCGAGACTTTCGCGCCCTTTTCCACAGCCCGCAAATCGAAGGGCTTTTGAATCAGCACCGGCAGGATTTCGTCCAGAACCGTGGCCCCATATCCACCGCCCCCGTAGGCCAGGGGACCGGCCAGCACCAGCAGGTTCCCGCCCTGCCGGCAATAGTCTTTCAGCATCTCCAGCGCCGTTTCGCCCAGGGAGGCGGCGTTCACATCGCCCAGGATGACCAGGTCGTAACTCATCAGCACATCGTAGTCGTACGGGAAGAAGTCCAGACTCCAGCCAAACACGCCGGCGTTACACACATACCCGTTCTTGATTTCAGCGGCAGGGCTCACCTTGCCGAGGGCAGGCTCCAGCCGGTAGGAAGAATAAAACAACCCTTTCAGGAAGAGAACCTGCGGCCGGGCTTTTACGATGCGGACAATCCGGTCGGGCTTAATGGTGGTCTTGATCTTGTTTGGACTCTTGATCGTATAGAAGGGCGCGCCGACCTGGGAATTGGGGTCGTCGTTGCTGACCCGCGCGCCGCGATAGAACAACTCGCCGGTCTCGGAAAACGCTTCGCCTTTGACGGTTTCGCCCGTGAAGGTCAGCCGGATGACGGCCGGTTCGCGCGTGACGGTGTCATACGGCAAGGAAACGGTGAACGTTTGCGGTCCGGCGTCCAGACCGGCAATGGACTGAGCTTGAGCGGCGTTGGTTTGCCGGTGGCTCAGCAGGAGCTCCATGCCGGTCTGAACGGCAAGGGATTTCAGCGGTTCGGTGGAAGCCGAATAGGTCTGGGTCACCTCCAGCCGGCCGGCTTGCTTGTTCTCGTTGAACGCGGCCCCCATCAGAAGCCGGCGGGAGGCATAACTCACCGACGGCAGTTTGGAGACCGGCAGGATGGAAATTTCCGTCTTCCAGCTCTTGCCCGCCGGGATCGCCACCGCTCCGTATTGCCACTCGATCGTGGACGAGGGGGCGCAATCATACAGAAACCAGAGGTCGTTGTAGTCCATGAAGAAGACCAAGCCGGTCTGTGTCTTTCCGTCAATGGCCGCGCTCCACCCGGCCTGCGGATCGCGGACAAAGCCGCCATCCGGCGGGTTGGCGTCGTCGGAAGAGCTCCGGACGATACCGCGTTTACTGGGCATGAAATACTGGTCATCCGCCTTGTCACCGCCCAGCCAGCAGATATTCTGCGCCCAGTATCCGAAATACTTGCCCGCGGAGGTGGTGTTGGTCAGGGTGACCGCGACATTCACGGCCGGGTTGTTTTCCTTCAATGTAATCGTCTTCTCCAGCAAGAGCCCCGCCACCTGCGGAATGCCCTTGTCTTGCGAAAGACAACTGAATTTCACCGCGGCTTCCGCCGGTCCTTCCGAGAGGATCTTGTAGTCGTACTTCGCCTCCCAAAACTGGCCCGGCCAGTTTTCCTGCCAGAAGTGGTCCGCCAGCAGGCAATGTTTATTTCGGTCTTTCATCGCCTCGATGGCGCCCCAGGGCTTGAATCGCAAATCGTCCACCCGCGCCCCGCGGTTGGGGTCAATCTGCAGGCGCAGGAGACTGTTCTCCATGATCACCCGCTCTTTGCCGTCCGAGCCGGAAGCGACCTTAACCGATGCCGCCTGCAGTAAGGGAATGAAGAACAGGGACGCAACCAACAGGAAAAATCCGCGCTTGATGGTTTTCATGGAAGGTTCCTTATTCAAACACCACGATGCTCCAGAAATGGAGTTTCGGCACGGTGACCGAAACCTGGCCGTCCTTGACCGCGACGGGCAGAGTTTCCGCATGCGTCGTGGGCTCCGCGGAAAGCAGCCAGGCGCGCGAAATCTTCTCGCCCTTGTCCGGCTTGATGTTCACCTGAATATTGCCGAGGACCGGCGGCACTTTGTTGGTCGGATCGGTATAGATCTTTTCCTGCACAGGCGGGTTGATCAGGTGGACAATGTACTGGCGCTCGCCCTTGGGCGCCTGCCGCACGCAGGCCAGTTCCTTCCACCAGACCGGGCCGGGACTCTGCACCTCGATTTTCTTGTCCGGGTCTGCCAGCGTCTTCACCCGCTCGATATCCCACATCAGGGCCGAGTAGCGCGTGACAAACTGCGCGTAGTTGCCCAGCGGCAGATCATCGGCATGGTAATGGTAGGCGTAAGGATGCGCCCTGACCGCATAAGTAACGATATGCAGGTAGAGTTGATCGACCGGGTACTGCTGAACCAGCCCGATAATCAGATGGTGCCCGCCCAAGCCCTGCACCATTTCGCCGGTTTTACGATAATAGGTCATATAATCGTGCCAGCGGTTATGCGGAGACTGCGGGTTCCCGGCGCCACAGCAGTACTCTTCCATCAAGAGTTGCCCTTGGCGGCAAGCTTCATCCCACACCGCCGGATGCTGGGCATAATAGAGTTCATGGTCGTAATTGAGGCCGATGACAAAGTCGGGACCCAGTTTTTTCCAGAGAGTATCCCGCATGCGTTTCCAGGCGCGCACTTCAAGTTCGTCCCTTTTCTTCGGATCGTTGTTGTCGATCTTGCGACCGTAAAAATCGTAACCGTCCGCGAGAAAGGGGGCGACGTCGAAGCGGATGCCGTCGAATCCGAACATCGTCCGGGCCTTCACGACCTGGTCGACGAAGGCGTCAATGGTTTCCAGTTTGGCGATGTTCGGCATGAGCCACAGCGAATAGGGCGAGAGTTTCAGATTCCTGGGGATTTCCGTGCCGCCGATCGTGCTGTCGACTTCAAGCCTCTTCCGGCTGCCGACTTCAAGCCTCTTCTGGTAGTACGCGCCGACGTTAAGTTGCCCGTTCTTGTCGTAAACGAACCAGTCTGGATGTTTTTGGTACACCTGGTCGCCGCCATACCCGCATGACCCGGGCAGAACATAACACGTGGCTCGCATTCCGCGGCGGTGCAGCCACTCGGTCGCCATTTGTGTCCAGCGTTTTCCCATCGAAAAGTCGCCCATGCCCGTGTACCAGTAGTCTTTATCGTCCGGCGCCATCTCAAAATAGTTGTCCGGCGTAGTTGTGAAGTATTCGATGTAGTTCGCATAGTTCCAGTAGACCGGCGCAAAAGGTTTGGCCAGTTCCGCGGCCAACAGGTCCTCGTTTTTCTTGACTTCGCTAACGGGCAAGCCGGCGTTGGGGCCGGGACCGAAGGGCACGGTGCAGCCGCGTCCGCTCAGGGTTATGCCCACTTTCCAGAGGTTATCGGCCACGCTGAAATATTCTTTGCTCTGGTCGAGTTGTTTGCCGCTGGAATCGAGGAGGGTCGCCGCCAAAGCGAAGCCGTACTCTTCTTTGCCGGTGTTCCAGGCGACGGGAACTTCCCGCCGCTCCCCGGCCGCGAGCGCGAGCGGTTCTTCTTTCAGGGCTCGCGTTGTGTTCAGGCCGCTCTCCAGGACACAGCGCAGGGTGCCCGTCCACGGCTGGCCGGATCCGTTGTAAACAACGACAAGACCTTTTGCGTCTTCCCCGGTGTGGTACAAGATCTTGCCGGGCCAGACCGTGCCTATGCAGGGGTTTGTGACCGGTGCGATGCCGATCTTTTCCACACTCAGCTTGGGTACGGGAACCTTATTCTGACAGAGGCCGACCCCCGCCTGAACGTCCTGTGCTTTGAAGTTGTCGAACCGAAACTTGAACTCCTGGGCGGTATGGGCGGCGTCGAAATTGATCGGGACGATCGTTTTATAGATCACTTTCGGGTATCCCGGCACGCTGACCGCCAGAGTGGCCAAAGGTGTGACGGTGTCTTCCCGCCGGTCAATCTGCACCCGGAAGGCAACCTCATACACCCCCGCCGGCAAATTCGGCTGACTCAGGGACATTTGGCCCGGCGAGGAAGCCATCGCCTTGGGCGGCGACGCCACTTCCGCCGATGCGCAACAGACAAAGGCCAGGCATGCCAGCGCCGCCGACCACACAGACTTCGTCACCCTCGCGTTCTGCCGCGAACCGTCATTCCCGTTGTCTCGATTCATTTTCATATTGTCTCCAATGCTTGGTCTGGCTTGCGCACACACGATCATGGGTCAATCTCAAAACGGAACTGATTGCCGGGATCTCGCAGGTAGGTGTCGAAGAAGGGCGAGTAGGTTCGGGCTTGCACCGTCTTGCCGTCGGGCAGGAACTCGAGGAGACGCAAATAGCCCTCGCCTCCTAACGGGCCATTCTGATAATTGACCCACATCTGCTGTACAGCCTTGCCACAGTCGTTCGTGTCGGTACTGTATCCCACGCCCTTGGCCAACACGTGACCATTCAAGGTCAGAGCAAAGTTGTTCTTGCGGACAAGCTTCCGCCACAGCTCCTCGCCGTCATTGACATCCCCCGCCCGATCCGGTGAAAGCGTGTGGGGATCCCACGCCTGCGACGCGCCTTTTTTCGCGAAGTCGTAACGGGTGTTGTCGATATACAGGTAGGCGTGGGTCGCCAGAATGGCTTTACGGTCGGGATATTTGGCCAGCACGTCATGGGCCCATTGCACCGTCTTGTTGCGCGGCGCCCATTCCAACGCGAGCACGATCCAGTCGGTTCCTCCGGCGCTGAACAGGTGAAAGCTGTTGGCCGTGTCCCCGTCCATCGCCCCGCCGAAGGTCGGCCAGCTCGCGAACTTCGCAACCGGAAAATACCGGCCGAGCAGCGACTTGCCGGCTATCATGTCTTTGTATGACGTGGCGTCATGATTGCCGTGAGCGATCGCATACGGTACCTTTCCATCCAATAGGCTCATCGCTGCCTTGGCATGCTGCCACTCGCGCGCGGTGCCGCAGTTGACGAGATCGCCCAGGTGCAGCACGTAGCGAATATCGTATCGATCTTTGTTCTGGACAATCCAAGATGTCTGAGCCGCGAACATGCCGGGATATTGTTCCGAATAATTCTGCGTATCGGGCAGGAGCACCAGGCTCCAGGAACCGGGCGCGAATGGTTCCAAATCCACCGAAGGCGTGATCGGTATGTTGTACTTGCGACCCAGGCAGTCCGTAATCGTCGCGCGCTCGGCGCCGGTGAGCACCCGATCGTAAACCGCAACTTCCGCAATCTGCCCTTTCCAGTTTCGTCCGCCATAGTAAGGAAAGTAGCCTCCAAGCGATGTGGAGGAGTACATGTTCCAGTCACCGCAAGCCACCAGAATGCCGGCGGTATTCACTGCTTGAATGGCATCGACCGTGTTATCGGCTATGCCGTTGACATGGATGGAAGCGACATGTTTGTCGACTGCCCACCCTTGAGAATCACGGCCCGCATTGCGGCGAATCCCCAAATCGGTATCGGCGACACCCCAAATGCCTTCGAAACCCGTCGAAGCGGTCGTTCGCTGAACTATGATTACAGTTTTCGCTGTCTTGCCACGGCTATTGAGCGCCAGGGGATTTCGGATGGCGCCGCCAAAGGACAGGACCGGCAGACCGTTAAAAGCCGCTTCACGCGCAATGAGCCTTACGGTCGATGTTTCAGCGCCAACGAAGTCATTATGGTTGGTGCTTCGATCGGCCCAATGCGTCACGTTGCCGAACTCGCCAGTGGTTACACCTAACGCGGCGTCCAAGTGGTACAAAAGACCGCTTGTAGAATCGATCGCATTGGTTGGCGACACCGCACCATGCCCCATCGCCGACCATAACACCAGCACCGTTGTACATACTGAACGCGTTACCGTTATCATGTTCTTTCTTTCGTGTGTCCGGCGATGGGTATTGGACTTGACCACCCACTCGCGGCGAAGCGGCGAGAAGGAGGAGTCCGGGGTGAAACGTTCGCGACGCGTTGTCTACAGGAACATCACCACAGTCCCGCGCGGCGGGATGTTGTCCACCGCGATCCGCGAGATCGGGCTCAGCGCGTGGGCCGTAATCTGCTTCGTTCCCGTGGTTACACTGCCGGTAATGTCTTTCCACGCGCCGTTCACATACTGATAAACCTTCAAGTCGCTCTCCGGAATGCCGGCGCTCGCCGCCGCAACGTCGTCGTACCGGATCGTCAGTTCGCACGTGGTAAAGGTCGGGCCGCTGAAGTTCCACACGGCAACGGGCTTGAAGAGGCCCGACGGTACGTCGCCATGGTCCGTCGCCAACAACGATCCGGTCAAATTTCCCGACCCGCTTGTGTAGGCAAACCGCACGCTGTTGACCAGCGGCTGGTTTGCCGTCGTGTTGCCCCAACAGGTGGCGGTATCGCCCCAGCAATTGACCGAGGCGTACGGCACGCTCTTCAGCTTCACGGCCCCATGGTCCTGCGCGAACCAGCCGTTCGTGGAGGTGAACGTGTGGCTGGCTGTCTTGGCGTTGATGGTGCCGAATCCGGATAGATCGAGATCGCGGTCGCTTCCGTAACCGTCGGCCACGACGCGGCCGTTCATGGTCATCCCCCCGCCGCCGATCGTGCCCCAGCCGTGCAACGTGCCTTGGCACGCATTGTTGTCCTCGGCTCGAACATAGAAGGTTCCCGGCACGATTAGCGTAACTTTGTCCGAATTTGTGCCGATGTTGAGCGTGCCGGAGCCGCCGCTGTAGCCGATGCGGCACTGATTGGCCTTCTGCGTGATGACACCGCCGAAATAATTGTACGTTCCTCGACCCCCGACGCCAATGGCCCAACTGCTGCCGATCGAGTTGGTGCCACCGGTCTGCGTGAATATGCCCAAGCCCGCTTTCCCATAGGTCGGGCCACCGACCGTGGTCAGCACGCCCGACACCAGTTCGTATATGCCTGTGCCTGAGCTGCTGTTCCCTAGGACGACTGCGCCTACCGACCCCGAATTGGTGAATACGCCGCCGGTCTGACGGAACGTCGCGGCACCGGCCTCCCCCAGTAATGTGGAGTTGGCATGCAGAACTCCTCCGCTCAACTCATAAATGCCGCGCGACCCGCCGCCTCTGCCTAGAAAGAAATACTTCCTTATTCGGTTGGTTCCCCCCGTTTGGCGGAATTCGCCACAGCCCGCTACACCGATAATGCCGTTTGTCACTGTCAGCGTCCCCCCTGCCATTTCGTAGTATCCGGTGCTTGACGAGTAGTTGCCGAGAGAGAAGGTCGTGTCGCTGACTCCCCCGTTATCGATGCTGATGTCGCCGCCTGTCTGGAACACCAAGCCCGTGCCATATACCCCGACGATCATGCCGTTTATGATCCTCAAATCCCCTCCCGTCACCTGCAATGTCCCGCGCGTGTTACTGTTTGTGCCCAGGAGGAGATTGCTGCAGACCGCGCCGGCGGCGCTGATGGTGCCTGTGGCATCCTTCGCATAGCTCGTGGCGCCGATCACCGCGTCGTCAACACTTGTCGGCAGCGTTTGGTCGCTCCAGTTGTCGGCGTTGAGCCAACCCTGGTCCACCCCGCCACCCGCATCCCAATAACAGTTCGCCGCGTTCACCCGCGCCGGCAGGGTCAGTAGCATCGCCACGACCGTTACGCCGATCAATCCCCCGCGATACATTGCACGATTCCGAGACAAACACGATAGCAACTTCTTCATGACATCACTCCTTCTTGCAGTAGTCTCACGCCGTGACACGTTCTCAAACCACCGCCAGCCGTCTGTCGTCCGCATGATGCACCTCTCCGTTTTTGCCGTTTACCGATCCCGTCCCGCCAACACTTCTTAGCGCAAGTTCCCGCTTCCGCTTAGCCGGCAGACTCCGACATTCATACCGACCGCCTGCGTTTCTTCTGCTGTAGGAAGTCCTTCCCCGAAGGACGATTCCTTTCTTTTCCCCGTGCCCTCGCCGTTCAGGGAACGGCTTCCTACACCCAGCCGCCCCTATGTTGTGCTCATAATGCTACCGCACCCCGGCCATGGCCGCGGGCGCATCGACTACGCCGAACGTCGCCTCTTCTTTCAGCGCCTCCTGTACCGTGAACCCCACAACCGGCTGGTCCACTTCTTTCCCTTCGAACTGTTGCTGCACAAGCTCAAGCATCGCCGCCGCCACATCGTCCGCCTTCTGGACCACATAGGTGACCGGCAAGGGGCAAAACAAATCCACTTCGGCGTTCTTGTGATAGGCCAGTCGCAGGGTCTCTGGAACCCGAACCCCTGTCTCCAGGATCGCCATCGTCACGCCGAGGGACTCCGCGTCATTGATGACCACCAGGCCTTCCGGATGCTTCGGCCGGCTCCAGACCTGCATGAATGCCTTATAACCCCATGCTTCACTGGTCATGGTGGGGGGCCGCGCGAATCGATCGGGGGTGACGATCCACTCGTCGGAAGTCTCGATTCCGCGCCGTCGCACTTCGGCCATGAACGTGTCGAACAAAACGAGAAGATCGGCTGTCTGATGGTCTTCAAAGAGACGCGCAGGCCAAGGCGAAATCAGACCGATCGATCGGCAGCCCTGCCGCGCGAGGGACTCGACAGCCAGACGCACTAATTGCGAGTTATCCACGGCAACGCTATTACGTAGCGACCGTGGGCCAGAGAAGGCGACCGGCGCCGGCAGCTTGCTTAGCCAATTGAAGTGCGGAACGTCGGTGACTGGAGACACGACCGCATCGACGTTCCCATGCCGGACCGCTTCGACCAGCGCGGGCCACGGCTCCCCATACTCTTTCATCGGTCGAGGATCGTTCCATACCTCCCAGCGCATCCCCGACGCCTCGACTCGATTCAGGAGGCACCGATTGACCGCGCGCAGATACCGATACTCGGGATGGGACAGTTCCCCGCCGAAGAAATAGATCCCGATCGTCTTCAGTGCCCGCGGCCGTTTGCGCACGAACGTGCCGACCGGCCGGTGGCGCTCCAGAAACCCTTCCTTGACCAAAGCCTGCATGGCCCGGTGAACGGCGCGATCATGGGTGTTCCACTGTGCGGCCAACGCCTTGGTCGATGGCAATTGCATGCCCGGTGTCCAAACGCCGGAAACCAAGCATTGCTTCATATGCGCGCGCACCTGCGCCCAAGCCGGCCGGGGACTCTCAACCGAGAAAACTGGTACATCGTCCTTCATTGCTAAAGATGTAAATTACAACATGAGCAATATAAGGTCAACAGCTATTTTCGACTTTATCGATTTGCGAAATTGAGAAATTGAGTTGCACGGGCGATAAGGGTGCGATACGATTAAGCCAAGTCGCTACTGTTCAGGCCCATAATCTGTGCCGCGCGCGTCGCCGAGGTGAATGGTCCGTGTCGAAACCGACTTTTTCAGCGGAATCATATGTGAAGACGTGACCCCTGCTGCAGACCCCAAATGGACAATTCACCTTGGCGTTTTGCCGCGAACCGTCATTCCCGTTGTCTCGATTCATCGCCAGATTGTCTCCTTTGGGTAACGCACGGTCGTGACCGACCTTGCTTCAGCGTTTTACGTTTGCTCCGACAGCCACTGGACGACTCTGGCCAGCAGTTCCGGATAATCCGACCATTGATAGAAAAGCACACTATTTCCGGCGGGTTCGCCCAGATAGGTCCCGGCCAAGACCGCCACCCGTCCTCTACCGTACCGGCCGGTCACCAACACTGGCAGACCGCTACACTCCAAGAGCGTCTCCGCGTCCGGTTTGGCGGTCGTTTTCTGGCAGTAGAGCAGAACCGGCTTCTCGTTCCAGCGCAGGCCGTCCGTGATCAGCGAGGTTGTCGCGACCTTGATGCGCGGGGCCTTGACTTTCACCAGGTCCCACGGCCCCGTCAGGGCCACCGGCAAGACCGGCGCCAAGACGGACTCCCCATATTCGCCCTTTCCCAACGACAGGGGACCGCCGAAGACCAGAAGGCCTCCGCCTTGTTCTACAAACTGCCGGAGGGTTGTTCTGCCCATCAGCCCGTTCAACGCCGACGCGGGTACGTCCGCGAGAACGATCAGACCGACCCCCTTCAGCTCGTCGAGTTTCTTCGGGAACGGTATATCCAGCACCGCGCCGGTCTGGATGCGCGCCAGGTAGGAATACTTGAGTTTCAGCGCGTGTGGCAGCGCATTAGTAGGAAAGCAGGTTGGGTGGCCCAGCCCGGCCAGCACCAGCGCGGTATCTCGCTTGACCGCCGCCGGACCCGACAGGGCAACCGCTGGGGGTGCAACAGCGGCCGACTTGTCTCCCAGCCAGATCGCGGCTTGCGCCTGGTCGGTGGAGAGGTCCGCCAGTCGAACGATCGTGACTTTGTCGTACGTCAGGTCGGTTGCGCCCTGGTAAAAGATCCGGAACTCCATCGCGCCTTCCTCGGGCCGCACAAACCGGACGGCCATGTCCTGATACACGCCGGGTTGCTTGAAGTCGGCGGCACACAGAGTCCTTGTCGCCGTGACCGCATTGAAACTCCCGTAACCGCACACATCCAGCGATGCCACCGGTTCTTTTTTCGTATTGTCCTTCACCCTGATGCGAAAGACCGCCAGATACTCCCCGACCGGCTGGTCCTGTGTATAGGGGCCAAAACCGAGAACGGTGTTCTTTGCCGTTGTGCCTGATTCCGCAACGAGGCTCTGCCCCTGTGCGGCGTCCTTGTCCGCAACGACCCTCAGACCAGAGGAAGGCGTACGGTTCACATACTCCCACTTCTGAGGATGGGCCGGGATGGAAATCGCGGACACCTTCATTAGACGCACTTGGTCGATGAAGAAAGCGGCCGTCGGCGCTTTACGCGCCTGTCCGACATTGCATCTGTATCTCACCAGGGCCTTGGCGGCGTCCGCCGGCGCGGTAAGGACACGGGTGATCGCCCGATAGTCCGGCACTGGCGGGTTATACGCGCTGGTCATGACAGACGCCAATGTTCTCCCGGTGGCATCCTGCCATTCGATATACGAGCAGAGGGTGCCTCCTTCCTTGGCACCGTCGCCCCGGCACCAGCATGTGAATAGATATTCTTCACCGGGAATCACCGCACACGGCTCGGATGACGCCGTTACCGTTCCGCCGGCCATCGGCAGTGACATCTTGAGGGCGTTCTTGCCGGTTAATGCATTGGACGACAGCGCGTAGCTTTCGCCCTGTGAGGCCTCAATTTGCCACCCCGGCGGCGGCGTGCCGGCTTCCTCGAAGTCGCCGTTGCGAAGCAGGTTGTTGGTCTCGACGGCCGCCCAGGCGTCGGGCAGCGGAATCGTCAATTGGATGGCCACGGCGATGGTCGGGATGGATAGCGGGAACCTCCTCATCGCTGGACACCCAACATGTTGTACAGGCAGGTCAGCGCCTCCTGCCACTGGGGAGTCGCGCAAATGTTCGCGTCCCCCAGCGGGGTAGCCATCACGCAACAGACGGTCCCGTCGCCGTATTTCCCCATCGCGATCAGCGGAGAAACGCCGCAGGCCAGCAGGACGCGGGCGTCGGGTTTGGCCGTGACCTGATTGATATACGACGGCCGGAGAACCTGCCAGACCTTCGGCGGCACGCGGTCCGCCGGGAAGGCCCCCTGCAACTTCCCGTTCCCGGCCGGCGTCAAACTGTAGTTCCGCCGGCAAATCACCGGGAGCATATCGTTCAGCACCGTCGCCTGGTATCCCCCGCTGCCGTAGGCAAACGGGCCTCCCAGTACCAGCAGACTGCCGCCATGCGCGCAATAGTCCTTCAGCATCTCCAGCGCCACCTCCCCCAGGCAGGACGCGCTCACGTCGCCGAGGATGACCAGGTCGTAACTCATCAATTCGTTGTAGT
>JAQULY010000092.1 GCA_028718445.1 Kiritimatiellia bacterium | reverse complement strand
AGACGAACAGGCAGGCGTGGAAGGCGACGCCGAGAACCTTGCGGCAGTCGCCGAGGGAGCCATCTTCGCCGCGCGGCGACGGGTCAGAAGCCGGCGCCACCGGATGCTGTCATGGCTGACGCAACTTTTGACTGCGGCCGGCATGCTGGCAACGCTGGCGCTGGTTGCCCACCTGGTTGTGCGCCACATCACCCGGCGTGTGTCCGCCGAGAGACAGCGGACGTCCGCGCGTCTGGAGCAGGAAAGGCAGGCGGCGCGGCAAGCTTCGTTGCGCCAACAGGCGCCAACGCTGAACGACGCGGCGCGCCAGCGCTGTCCCGATTGGGCGCTCACAGACGAGTCCTGTTACGAACTCCTGTTGTCGCTGAACACCGTCGCGGATGGCGACAGCGCATTGACGCGCCTGTGGTTCGACGAATGGGTCCAAGCCGATACCGCGTTGTGCGGCCTGCTCGGGGCGCACTACCAGCGCATTGAGCGAGCATCCGAGATCGAGCCGGCTTGCCAGCGGCTGGCGGGCATGACCATCGGTCTGTCTGGTGAGGACGCCTCGCTGGCCTGGATGGAGCGTTTCAGAGAAGCGGTCGCATGCAAATTGAAGGCCAGGCCATAGTCGGAGCGGTGCGCGCGGTGTTTTTCGATTTGGACGGGGTCCTGATTGACTCCGAGGCATTGTGGCGCGACGCCATCGGAAAGACCTTCGCGACGGCGGGAATTTCTCTGGATGACGGGTTGTACGCCATGTGCGCCGGACTGGACACCAGGGAAGGCGTACGCAAGGTGCTGGAGCGCTTCCCCGACTGCCAGGCTGACGCTGACGTTCTGGGGCGGGAAATCGAGGCGGCTGTGCATGACGCCTTCGCCAGGGACCCGCATCCCATGCCGGGCGCGGACGGCCTCTTGAAGCGCCTGTGCGGTCTGCGCATACCGCTGGCGCTCGTATCGGCGTCGCCGATGGCGCTGATCGATCTTGTTCTGCGCAGCCAACAGTGGCAGAAGCACTTTCGAACGATCGTCAGCTCCGAGGGGATGCGTGCCGGCAAGCCCGACCCGGGCGTCTATTTGGAGGCCATACGGCGCATGGGTGTGGGCGCAGCGGATGGGATCGCTTTGGAAGACACGCTCGCGGGTGTGCGTGCGGCGCACGCCGCGGGCCTGCGTGTCCTTGCCATTCCCGGCTATCGGTCCGAGCTTGCGGCGATCGGGCAACTGGCCGAACGGGTGGCACCAGATCTGCGCGCGGCCGCGGACTGGCTGCTGCGTGTAGTGGGTCAGACGGGGCGCGCGTGGGGTGCATGTGAGAATGAGAGACTTGAGACTGTGCCTGACTCCGTGAGCAAGCACACCGGGGCACAGATCAAAGGTGTCGGCGCTGCCCGTCAGCGTCCCGGCGGCGGCTCCTGAACCGGACGAAGCACCCGCGTCCCGCCGCCGGGGGCAAGCGCGGCGCGGCTCGGGGTTACCGGAAAACGGCGCGTCAGCATGGGTCGGATGCAAGCAAGCGGGGGCGGCGCCAACCTCGCGGTTGCGCCGCCCACGGTGACGCCGCAGCCGGCCCATGATCACGCGCCGGCTTTCCGGCCCGGTCCGCGCCGCTTCCGGGCTACGCATCCATGCCCTCATAGCACGGTCAGCAAATCGCGCCTGCACACATGCACCCCACTCGCGCCCCTATCGCACGGACACGTTTCTGCTGCGCCTCTTTTGATATTTACTGACGGCCCGGTATCGGATACATTACGTACACAGTCACAGCGTATTGACGCATGAACGATAAGGACCAGCCTGGCGTGGCGCAAAAGCAGGAGAAATTGAAGTATCGCCGGGTGCTGCTGAAGCTCAGCGGCGAAGTGCTGCGCAACCGTGAAAACGGCGAATGCATCTGCCCGAATGTCGTGGCCGCCATGTCCGCGCAGGTCAAGCGCGTGGCGGCGTTGGGCTGCCAGATCGCCATCGTGCTGGGGGGCGGCAACATCTTCCGCGGCGCGATCGGCGAAGCGTGCGGCATTGACCGCAATTCCGGCGATTATATGGGCATGCTATCCACCATCATAAACGGTCTGGCGCTGCAGAACGGGCTTGAAAAAGCCGGCCTGCCGACCCGCCTGCAGACCGCCATCGAGATGCCGCAGGTGGCTGAGCCTTTCATCCTGCGCCGCGCCCTGCGTCACCTCGAGAAAGGGCGCGTTGTAATCTTCGCGGGAGGCACCGGCAACCCCTATTTCAGCACCGATACCGCCGCCGCGCTGCGCGCCAGCGAAATCGGCGCGAATGTACTGCTCAAGGCCACCAAGGTGGATGGCGTCTACACCGCCGACCCCAAACGCGATCCGGCCGCCAAGCGCTATACGCGACTGAGCTACCACGATGCCCTCCGCAAACGGTTGAAGGTGATGGATTCGGCCGCCTTCGCGCTCTGCATGGAAAATTCGATTCCGATTGTGGTCTTCGACTTTTTCGACGATGATGCTTGCGAACGGGTGGTGACCGGCGAAGCGGTCGGCACGCTCGTGGCGGATTTCCCGGATGAAGAGGAGCAAACCTAATGGAAAATCTTGAAGCTGTATTGCAGGATGCCGCGGCCAAAATGGACCGGAGCCGCGTGGTGCTGAAGGAACAGTTTGCCGGACTGCGGACCGGCAAGGCTTCGCCTGCGCTGGTCGAGAACGTGCAGGTGATCTATTACGGCACGCCCACCCGCCTGCGCGACATCGCCGGCATCTCCACGCCCGAGGCGCGCCTGATCGTCATCAACGCCTACGACCCGACCGCGCTGCACGACATCGAGAAGGCTATCCTGGCGGCCAATCTTGGAGTCACGCCGATGAATGACGGCCGCGTCATCCGCGTACCGATCCCGGAACTGAGCGAGGAACGCCGCAAGGAGCTGGTCAAGGTGGCGCGGCGCCACGCCGAGGATGCCCGCATAGCCGTGCGCAACATCCGGCGCGATGCCAACGATCTGATCAAGAAGCTTCAGAAGGACGGCAAGATCAGCGAAGACGAGCGGGACCAGGCACTTAACACCGTTCAGCACAACACCGATGGGCATATTGGCAAGATTGACGCCGACCTCAAAGCCAAAGAGCAGGAAGTCATGGCAGTCTAGCCGCGACACTCGCGCGATGGCGACACAGGGAACGCACCATGGCAGATAACGATCAAGCCCAAACACCGGCTCCGGGCGGCATACCGCCCAAACAAGTTCCGTTCAAGCCGCTGGCCGCGCCGACGCCGCCAGTGCCCGCCGTTGGTCCCGGACCTGGAGCGCCCGCGCTGGCGCGCCGGCCGGTTCTGCGCCGCCCGGGCGAAGCGCCGGTAGTCGTCCCGCCGGCGCCAGGCGCCGCCGCCGGACCGGTTGCGACCGGCATTCCGATAACGCCCGGCCAGGCGGCCAAGAAACAGACATCCCGCATTGACCTGCCGCCGGGCGACCTGCGCACCAAGACGGCGCCCATTGGCGACATCAAGACCGCCAAAGTCAAACCGATCTCGCCGCCAACCCCGGGCAGCGACCCGCTGCCGGATGGGCCCAAACCCCTGTCCGAAGCTCAGGTGCAGGCGACCAAGTCCAAGACATCCCGCATCTCGCTGGAGGCGGCGCTGGGAGCCGTCTCGGAGATGCCTGCCGCCGCCGCCGCGCCCAAGACGATCCGGCTGAAACGTCCCATTGACATGCATGCCGGCTCCACCAGCACCAAGCTGCCCGGCATGACGGCGCACATCGGCGGCGCGGCTTCCACCGCCACGGCGCCGATTCCGACCACACCGCGGCCGGCCACGGGCAATCTTACCGCCCGTCTGCCGACCACCAGGTTGGCGACGCAGCACATCGAGGACGGCGTCGTTGGCGGCGGCGAAGGCGCTTCCTTCGCGCACCCCAAGAAGACCATCAAGGTGAAGCGCCCCAGCGCACCGGCTACGTTCAAGTCCCCGCGCGCGGAGCACACCGGCGACACTGCCGACCTGGGCGCCTCCGGCGAGACCGCCGAGTTGCCGGAACTGGCGCTGCCGCCCGGCATGCAGCGGATTGCGCCCGCCAGCGGCGCCGACAAGGTGCACTGGGTCTTTCTGCTGACCGCCGCCGCCGCCATACTGGTGGCCGTGTTGCTTAATCTGGTACTAGCGTCGCAGACCTTCGGTCCGAACGCCGCCGTGACCGGCTACAGCAGCCCCGCGGGCCCGGATCTGCCGTCGCCGTTTGGCGGCTGATGCATTCGCGTCGGACACGGAGCTGCTACATCACGGCCAGCAGCCGCTCGCGCAACGCGCCGTGCAACAGGCCGTTGCTTGCCAGGGCCGCCATGCGGTAACCCTTGTGCGCCTTGAGCGTTTCGCAGCAGCCGCCGGCGCGTTCGAGAATCAGACCGGCCGCGGCGATGTCCCATAGATAGATGCCATGCTCGAAGTAGGCATCCGCTTTGCCGGCGGCGACGAAACAGATGTCCAGCGCCGCCGATCCAAAGAGGCGCGGGCGCTGAACGCATCCGGCAATGCACTGAAAGAAACGAAACGAGCGCGCGGGATTCTCGTTCTTGTCGCAGCCGGTGTGAACGATGGCGCGCTCCAGGTCATCCGTCTCCGAGACGTGGATCAACTCGCCATTGCAGCGCGCCGGGCTGTCGCTCGCCGCCTCGAAGACCAGGCCGATCTCGGGCGCGAAGACCACGCCGGCCTGCATGGTCCCGTCCAACCGCGCCGCCACGGAACAGCACCAGATCGGCAGTCCGTGGAAGAAGTTGACGGTGCCGTCAATCGGGTCAATGATCCACTCAACGCCAGACGCCGGCGGCTGCGTCTCGCTGCCCGCCGTCTCCTCTCCCAGCACGGCGTGACCGGGAAAAGCCCTCAGTATCGTCTGAGTGGCAATCTCCTGGCACTCGACATCCAGTTTGTGCTTGATGTCATGGCGGGCCACGCTGTTGGCATCGTGACGGCGGTCGCTATTAAGGCGCGCATGGTTGCCGGCGGCCGTGGCCGCCAGCCGGGCAACGGCCAGCAAGGCCGTGGGAGTCTGGTTCGAGGTAGATGTGACCATGCAGGCAACATAACATGAGCGGCATTCCGCCGTGAAGTCTGCTGTCTTTCACCTTGGCAGGCACGCGCCGCTTCTGGTATAAGCTATCAAGTAGTGACAGCCGTGACATGGCGCCTATGAGGCTGCGCGCATGTGTGAGGGTGGAAAACGTAAACGGGAGCTCAGTTATGGCCGCGGGCGTGCTTGACCTGACCACGAACAACTTTGACACGACCATTGCGAAAGGCGTGACAGTAGTGGACTTCTGGGCGCCATGGTGTGGTCCCTGCCGCATGCAGACGCCGATCCTGGAACAGGTGGCCGCACGCGTCTCCGGCAAGGCCACGATCGGGAAAGTCAACGTAGATGACGAACGCACCGTGGCCGCCAAGTACGGCATTCGCAGCATTCCCGCCCTGCTGGTCTTCAAGGACGGGCAGTTGAAGCAGCAGTTTGTCGGCCTGACGCGTGCCGACCAACTGGTGGAATCCATCGAAGCGGCGCTGAAGTAGCGTCGGTTCAGGTCCGGCTGAGCGTCTTGACGTAGTGTGCGCGCTCAAACCCCTGTCCGTCGCCCAGCACGCGTTCACGCAGGCGTCCGCGGCAGTCGTCCAGACTTCCGAAGCCGTGGCGCGCCATCCACTCCCGCATGCCCTGCAACACCTCGGCCACGACGTGCCCTTCAGGTTTGGCGAATAGCGCCGAGCACATGTAGACGGCGTTGGCTCCCGCCAACAGCGCCTTGATGGCGGCGCCGGCGTCGTGCACGCCGCTGCTAAGCGCCAAGTCGCATGTGATCTGGTCGCGCAGAATCGCCACCCAGCGCAAAGGCAGGCGCAGGTCATCCGGGTGCGAGTAATGCACGCCGTATTTCAGTGTCATGGTCTCGATGTCTATATCCGGCTGCAGGAACCGGTTGAAGAGCACCAGTCCCTCCACGTTGCAGGCGTTGAGCCGGCGCGCGAAGCCGGCCATGCCGGTGTAGAACGGGCTTAGCTTCACGGCTACGGGCAGTTTGACTTCGGCCTCGATCGCGCGCACCAGCGCCAGATGGCGGTTTTCCACCGCGAGCGAATCCGCCGCCGGATCCACCGGTATGTCGTAGACGTTCAGTTCCAGCGCATCCGCACCGGCTCGCTCCAGTTTGCGGGCAAAGGCGACCCACTGGTCCGGGACGATGCAGTTGATGCTGGCTATGACGGGAATCTTCAGCTCCTTGCGCAACGCGCGCAGAGTCTCCACATACTTCTCCGGACCGAGCTGCATCGGCAGATCGGCGCGCAGGTAGTCGAATGCCGCGCTCGACCCCGCCTCGGCCAGGGCATCGTACATGCCGGCGACTTCGGCGCGAATCTGCTCCTCGAAAACCGAACGCATGACGATCGCCCCCACCCCCGCCGATTCCAGCAGGCGGGCCTGGGCAACCGTGCCGGTCAGCGGACCGCTGCTGGCCACAATCGGGTTCTTGAGTTCCAGACCAAGGTAGGTGGTTCTAAGCGCTGGCATGTTCCGGCTCCTCTCAGCGGCTCGTTATGCCGCCGACATCATTCCCGGTAGTCCACGTTCACGCGACGGAAATCCTCCCGCGCCGACTGTTCCGCGGCCAGGCAGACCTGGTGCGTGCGCAGAATATCGCGCGGCGCCTGCAGCGGTTCACGACCGCCGGCGCAACGCCGGATGAACTCCAGGCGCATCGCCGCGATGTCGTGGAAGAAGTCGCCATGCTCGCTGCCGCGCGAGAAATCCTCGATCCGGTCCTGGACCACCCGGCAACCCCCGGAACCGACCGGCCACTCCTCCAGCCGATTGATGATGATCTTGCTCGCGAGCATGTCGGCGCCCACCGAGGCCCGTTCGAACGAGAAGATCATGCTCATGTCGTGACCCATCCCGCGCATGTACTCAGAGGTATTCCGCCAATGCGCCGTGTCGGTGGGGCTCGCGCTGTGCGAGTGCGTGGTATAGATCATGCCCATGACCCCGTTTTCGAAGGCCAGGTGCGTGCACACGTTGTCCTGGAATCGGTACTGCGGCAGCGAGTTCGGGCCGACGGTACTCTGAACCCATTTCACCTCGCCGGCGAAAAAGCGGAAGATGTCCACTTCGTGGATCGGCTCCATGAAGTACATGCCGCCGCTGCGCTCCGGCCGCGTACGCCAGATGCCGTTGCCCTGTTCCAGCCAGCCGCCGCGGTGGTGGATGAACTCGATGCGTAGCAGCCTGCCGAATTCGCCGCCCTCGATGAACTCCTTGATCCGGCGGGCAAAGGGTGAGTGGCGCATCTCGAAATCAACGGTCAGGTTCTTGCCGGCGCGGGCCTGCGCGGCCACGATCGCCTTGCATTCCTCCAGGTTGATCCCCATGGGCTTCTCGAGGAAGACGTGCATCCCCGCATCGAGGGCGGCAATGGCCTGTTCGGCATGCATGAAGTTCGGCGTCGAGATGATGACCGCGCCGAGCCCGGGATGCTTAAGCATCTCGCGGAAGTCGGAATACATCTTCATGTGCGGGTGTTCCGCGCCCAGTTTCCTCAGGCGCTCCGCGTTGATGTCACAGAAGGCGACGGTCTCGTAGTCCGGTCCCTGGTCATTCGTAAACCAACCCGCAGCGCCGATTCTTAGTCTCTTGGTCATGGGCTCGTCAGTCTAGCGTTTGAACGCGACAAAGGAAATAGCGGAATGCGGTAGCATTTGACTTGGATCCCGCCGTCTTGGTATACATGAAGCCCACAGTCAAAGGCGGGAAGGCATGAAGACTGCCCGCAACGCTGCCCCGGGGGGGGTGATATTGCTTGATCCAGATTAAGCTGAAACGAGGCGAGACGGTCGAACGCGGCCTGAAGCGCCTGAAGAAGATCATGGACAAAGAAGGGCTGATGAAGCAGCTGCGGTCTAACCGGTATTTTGAAAAACCGAGCGAGAAGCAGCGGCGCAAGTCGGCCCGCGCCCGCGCGCGCGCCCGTTCGCGGCGCGAAGTGGTCGCATAGGCCCGCTAACCCCTCACTGGTTTTGCGCGGCAGAACGGCTCTCCGGGGCACGCGTCCGGGGAGCCTTCTTTGTCGGTCTTATTGTCTGAACCGGACGCACGTCGCATGGACTTCGCGATATCCACCAACTGGCATTCCGCCATGCATGCCACGGGCGAGGCATTGGCGGACGAGGCGTTGGCGCTGGGTTTCGACGGCCTCGAACTGGGCTATTGTTTCCAGCCACACCTGAGCGATGGCGTGCTGCGCCGTGTCGCCGCCGGCGCGGTCCGTGTCGTCAGCGTGCACGCCTACTGCCCGGTGCCGCTGGGTGCGCCTGCCGGACATCCGGAGCTGTTCCTGTTGGCCGACACCGACGATGACCTGCGCCGCCTGGCCGTGCTCAACATGGTTCAGACGCTGGCGTTTGCCGCGCACATGGGCGCGCTGGCGGTCGTGGCGCACGCGGGACGGGTGCCGGTCGGTTCCCTGTCGCTGCGCGTGGCTGCAAGGAATGCCGACGGGAAGGACACCGGCTGGCACTACCGTTGGCTTCGCCGCCGTCTGCTGCGCGCGCGGGCGCGTCGTGTTGACCGGTACATGCAGGCGCTGAAACGTTCGCTGGACGAGTTGCTGCCGGCCTTCGAGAAGGCGGACGTGTGCTTGTGCCTGGAGAATCTGCCATCCTGGGAGGCCTTGCCCGACGAGGAGGAGACAGCGCAACTGATCGAGCAATACCACTCACCCGCACTACGCTACTGGCACGATCTTGGCCACGGCCAGACCCGCGCGAATCTCGGCTTCATCGAACACACCAAGTCGGCTCAGACCTTGCTGCCGCACACCCGCGGCGTCCACATCCACGACCTT
This sequence comes from Kiritimatiellia bacterium, assembly GCA_028718445.1. GTDB lineage: Bacteria > Verrucomicrobiota > Kiritimatiellia > RFP12 > JAAYLN01 > JAQULY01. The sequence goes on along the minus strand of JAQULY010000092.1, from coordinate 5,004 downwards.
GGCGGTCCAGGACAGGATCACCTGGCGCCGGGCATGGGAGGCATTGACTTCACGCAGTTCGCTTGTTACGCGCGGGCGGACGTGTTGCGGGTCTTCGAGCCATCCGCCCTCGTGCCGGCCGCGGAGTTGTCACAGGGCATGAGCATGCTCAGGAGAGTCTGGAACATGCCGGCACAACCGGTTCGGAAAGGCGGCGCGGAATGATGCGCGTCATGGTGACCGGAGCCGCCGGTTTCGCCGGGCGTTACGCCGTAGCGGCGCTGAAACGCGCGGGACATGCCACTTTCGCCAGCGACATGGCTGAGGCCGACGGCGTGACCAGACTGGACATCAGGTCGGCTGCCGCCGTCGGGGCTGCCGTCGCCGCGGCACGCCCCGATGCCTGCCTGCACCTGGCCGCGGTCTCCTTCGTGCCTGACGCCGCGCGCGACCCGGACGGCCTCCACGCCATCAACGTGGCGGGAACGCTGCACCTGGCCGAGGCTCTGAGGCGGCACGCCCCGCGGGCGCGACTGCTGTTTGTGTCCTCGGCGCAGGTCTATGGCGCGGTGCGCGGCGCGGCGCCTCTGAGCGAGGACGCTGTCTTGCGGCCCGCATCCGACTACGCCAAGTCCAAAGCCGCGGCCGAGGAACACCTGCTGACCTTGTGCCGCGACGGCGGACTGAATGTGGCGATTGCCCGACCCGGCAATCACACCGGTCCGGGCCAGTCGCCCAAGTTCGTCGTGCCGGCTTTCATCGCCGCCGTGCGCGCCTTCCGCGATGGACGCCTGCCGGCGATTCCGGTCGGCAACCTTGAGTGCGAACGCGACTTCACGGATGTGCGCGATGTCACGGCCGCCTACCTGCTCCTGCTGGAACGCGCGCGCACGGGAGCGATCTACAACATTGCGTCAGGCGCACGCCTGCGCATCGGCGAACTGCTGGAGCGCATCGCGCGATTGGCGGGCGTCACACCCCGAATTGAGGTCAAACCCGAACTGTACCGGCCCACGGATGCAGCTCCGGTTCTTTCCACCGCCAGCCTGGTGACTGATACCGGTTGGCAACCGCGCATCGGCCTGGACGACACTCTGCGCGACATGTGGGCGGAATCATGAAAATACTGTTCATCGCGAACAACAATCTCGGCGACGGCTTCTCCGGTGGCGACCGCATTTTCACGGAGTTCCTCCGGCACTGGCGCGCGTGGTGCGAGCTTGCCTTGATGGGCTCGGAGGAAGCGCTCTCCATGGTGCGGTCACGCGTGGGCGAAGGCATCGCCCTGATCGCGACGGACGCCAAGTCCCCTGTCAGCGAGTCCAGTCTGCCGTCGCTGTTCGCGCACATTGTACGCCGGACCGTCCGAGGGTTGCGCGCGGCGCGCCGTCATTGCGGGGAGTTGCGCACCTGCGAATGGGTCTATTCCGTCTCGGATGCCTATGCCGACTTCCTGCCAGCGCTGTGGTTGAAGTTACATCATCCGAGCATGCGCTGGATTGCCGGCTACTATCTCTTTGCTCCCCCGCCGTGGGCCAGGGATACGCCTTACAGGGGACGACACTGCCTGCGCGGACTGTTTTACTGGCTGATGCAGCGTCCCTCCTACTGGCTGGTGAAAAGATACGCGGACGTGGTGCTGGTGACCAGCGAACCGGACGTAAGCCGTTTCGTCACGCGGCGCCGCCCCGCCACACGCGTCATCGTGGTGCAGGGCGGCGTGGACATCACCGCTTCCGAAGCATACCTGTCGTCAGGGCAGGTGATACCGGTGGCGCAGCGCCGCTACGACGCCTGTTTTGTCGGTCGTTTCCATTTCCAGAAGGGCGTGCTGCTCCTGCCGGAAATATGGCAAAGGGTGTGCGCGCAGCGTCCACGGTCGCGTCTGGCCATGATTGGCTGCGGCCAGCTCGAACCCGACGTGCGCCGGCGCATCGAGGCGCTCGACCTGGACGACAACATTGACCTGCTGGGCTTTCGTGACGGGCAGGAGAAACACGAGGTCTTCATGCAGTCGAAGATGATGGTCCACCCGGCCACATACGACAGCGGCGGCATGGCGGCGGCAGAGGGACTGGCTTGGGGTCTGCCCGGCGTGTCGTTCGATCTTGAAGCCCTCAAATCCTACTATCCGCGCGGCATGCTGAAGGTTCCCTGCTTCGATTTAGAGGCCTTCGCCCAGGCGATCCTGCGTTTGATGGAAGACGCGACACTCTACGAGCGGGAAGCCGGCGCGGCGCGCGATCTGATCACTGAGGTCTGGGACTGGCGCAAGCGCGCTCGGCTGGTCTTCAGCAGCATTTTTGGCGTTTCGCCGCAGTGAGTGACAAACCATGCAGAAAGCAACACCACCATCCGCGATCAACAAGGCACCAGGGCGCATCCATGCCTTCTTCCGCGACACGGCGATGTATTGGCTTGTCGCCGGCCTGGGGTCGCTCTATGTCTTCCTTCCAGTACTGTCGCAGTGGTGGACGATCTCGTCGCCGGACGATGCCCCCTTTTTCATGAACGACTTCCTAGCCACTCGCATTGAGGCTTTGCTGACCGGCTCGGATGTCCTGATGTTCCAGCGTTTGTTCAACATGTTCGCGCCCATCTTCTGTCACGACACCGTCTATATGATGTGCCAGTTGCTGATGGGTCTGTCAGGCTACTATTACCTGAGGACGCAACGCCTGTCGCGCGTCGCGGCCTGCGGCGGCGGCGCCATGCTGGCGTTCTCCGGTTACATGTTCACACTCTTCAGCGCCGGTCACCTTGGTTTCTTCTACCTGATCTCCTGCGTCTTCTGGTCATTTGGTCTGCTGGCACGCTGCATCGAGCGCAGGCATCCGGCGTATTTCGCCATGCTGGGTGGCGCGATCATGTGGGGACAGCCGGGCCAGCCGGATGTGTGGGTGCTGGTCATGGGTGTGCTGGCGGCCTACGCGGTGCACCGTCTCGTGCTGCTGCTGCGCAGCGGGGTGAACGCACGCGGCGTGCTGCTGGGTCTGGTTCCAAGGTTTCTGCTGACGGCGGTAGTCGCGGGACTGCTGGGTGCACCAGGCTTCAGACAGGTCTTTTCGCAATATCTGGCAGGCCGCGACAAGCAGATTCAGGAGACGTCCCGCTCGCACCGTGAGGGAGATCTTCAGGCCGATGCGCAGGTCAAGGCACAGGAACGCTGGTTGTTTGCCACCGGCTGGAGCCTGCCGCCGGAGGACTGCGTCGAGTTCCTGGTTCCGGGCATCTTCGGGAACGACTCCTTCCGCGAACCGTACCCGTACTGGGGACGCCTTGGGCGGCCGCACGATTTCCAGGAAGGCAAGGCCATGCCGAACTACCGGCAGCACACCGTGTATCTTGGTCTGGTAACGGTCTTGCTGGCCCTCATCGGAATTGCCGCCTGGGCCGCCATGCGCAAACCGCGCTCCAACGCGTTGCCGTCGCCCGCGTCTGCTTCCACGCGCGGTCCCATGGCCGACGTGCCCTTTTGGTGCGCGGTGTGGATTGTCTGCCTGCTGCTTGCGATGGGAAGCTATACGCCGGTCTATCGAGTGTTCTACGCGCTTCCTTACATGGACTATCTGCGCGCGCCAGTGAAATGGCTGCACCTTGCCGAACTGGCGACCGCGATGCTGGCCGGTTTTGGCTTACAGGCGCTGTTGTCGCGCGACATGCCGCGACGAGGCCGACAATTCTATGTCGGCGCCGCCGCATTCCTGGCTTGCGCACTGGTCATGGCCGGCGTGGCCATTGCCTCCAACGGTTCCGGCATCGAGCAGCATATCAGCGCCCTTGGACTCGCACCGGTGGCTTCAAGGCTGCGCAGCTATGCGACGTATAATTGCCTGAGGGCCGCCGGCATAGCAGTAACCGCAACGGCATTGATCTGGTGGGCCTGCCGGAGTAAGGCAAGCGACCGGCAACGCGTCGCGACGGTTTTCTGCGTGATCCTGCTTGGCGTGGGCGATATGACGCTCGTGGCGCGGCGCTACGTCATCCCAATCAACGTTCGTCCATTTCACGAGGAGAATCTGTTGGTCAGGGAGATTCGCTCGCGCACCGCGGGCCGACCATCCATTGTTGCCAACTATCTGAGCCGCAACGCCCGGGGACGCGACTGGCTGAACACATCGCTCACGGTCAACGGTTATCCGAACATGGTGCCGGACAACGGCACTGATCCCAATAGCGTGGAATACCGGCTGGCCATGGCGACGCGCAACGATCCCACGCGCTACTGGCAGGCCATGGGCGTGAGATATTTGCTCTTGCCGCGCGCGCAGAGCGAACAGCTTGTCAACCATGGAATGCTGGCGCCGCTGCTGGATTTCGAAATGGGCGGTGGCGGCGTCTGGCGTCCGCGCGGCGCGCCCGGACAGTTCCTCCTGGGAGAGTTGCGTGACGAGGGACTCCCCCGTCTCTATTTCGACTGGCGCGGCGGCATCGCGCGCGAACGCCAGATTGACGAGCTTGTGGCCGCCCCCGACGGCGGACCGGTCAGTGACGCACCGTCACCGCCGGCGCCTTCCGCGCGCCGTTCGTGTGCGACGGCCTTCACGCGCATGCGCGGAGAGAGAGGCGTGCTGGCCACGCGCGGCGACGTTACCGCGCCGGAGCCCTGCCTGCTGGTGTGGAACGAACGCTACGCACCCGACCTCGATGTCAGACTGGATGGCGTGGCCGTCCCGTTGAGACAGGTGAACGGTATCTGGTGCGGCGTCGAGATACCGGCCGGGCAACACCGGCTCGTATGCCGCAGGCGATACGATTTCGCCTGGAATGCCGTGCTTCTGGTGGTAAGCCTGACGGTGGCCGCGTGGTTTCTGAGCGTGGCGCTGAAGAGGCGGTCATAGCGCGATCGGTGCAGCCGCCATCACGGCAACCAGTCCCGCAGCGCGTCGAACACTTCGTCCGCCGACAGATCCAGAAGGCAGCGTTGTCCGTCCGGCCGCGAGCAGCTCTTGAACGCATCGAGCGTAATGCATGGTCCGCACGGCATCTTCGCGCGTACCACGCGGATGCATGAGATCGGAAGAG
>JAQULY010000091.1 GCA_028718445.1 Kiritimatiellia bacterium | reverse complement strand
CTCCTCGTCGCGCACGTCGCGCACCAGCTTGAACCAGCATTCCGGCACGCCCATCGCCATGCGGTAGTCGAAGCCGGCGCCGCCGTCGGCGGTCGGCGCGGCCAGTCCCGGCATGCCGCTGACATCCTCGGCGATGACGATGGCGTCGGGCCGCAGCGCGTGGATGACGCGCGTGGCCAGGTTGCAGTAGCACCAGGCGTCTTCGTCAACCAGTTCGTCGAAGTACTGGGAGTAGTCGCAGAACTCCACACCCAGGCCGTGATGCAGGTAGAGCATGCTGGTGACGCCATCGAAACGGAATCCGTCGAAGCGGTACTCGTCCAGCCAGTAACGGCAATTGGACAAAAGAAAATGCAGCACGTCGGTCTTGCCGTAATTGAAACAGCGCGAATCCCAGGCGTCGTGCCAGCCGCGCGAGCCGTCGTGAAAGTACTGGTGGTAGGTGCCGTCGAAGCGCGACAGGCCGTCGCGTTCGTTGCGCACTGCATGCGAATGCACGAGGTCCATGATCACGGCCAGCCCGGCGGCGTGTGCGTCGTCCACCAGCGCCTTCAACTCCTCGGGCGTGCCGAAGCGCGAACTGGCGGCGAAAAAGCTGCCGACGTGATACCCGAACGAGGCATAGTAGGGGTGCTCCATGATCGCCATGAGCTGCAGCGTGTTGTAGCCGCCCGCGACGATGCGCGGCAGGGTCATGCGCCGGAACTCGTCGTAGCTGCCGATGCCCGGCCTCTCCTGGGCCATGCCCACGTGCGCCTCATAGATCAGCGGCGCCCTTGGCGGCACGCGCCAGTCGGGCTGTTTCCATCGGTAGGGTTGCGGCGGATCCCAGACTTCGGTCGAAAAGAGCTGCGTGCGGGCATCCTGCACGACGCGCCGCGCATAGGCCGGCAGGCGTTCGCCGCGACCGTCCCTCCAGGAGACTTCAAGGTGATAGCGCTGTCCGTGGCGGAAGGTTTCCAGCGCCCACTCTCCCTCCCAGACGCCCCGTCCCGGCAGTTGCCGCAAGGCGAACTCCGGCCGGACCTGCCAGTCGCTGAAGTCGCCCACCAGCGCGATCGCGGTGGCGTTCGGCGCCCATTCGCGGAAGATCCAGCGGTCGGCGCGCCGGTGCAGGCCGTAGTACTCGTGCGCGCAGGCAAACTCCGCCAGCGATCCGGGCGCCTCGGCCAATTGCCGGGCGCGCCGTTCCGCCAGTTCGGTGCGCCGCTTCAGCACTCCCAGATAGGGTGCCAGGTAAGGATCGTCGAGCAGGCGTGTCAGGTGTGCGTTAGGCATGGCGCGGCCATCAGAAGGGGGCGACCAGATCGCGTTGCAGCATGCGTTCGTAGAGGTCAATGTAGGACTGCGCGCAGACATGATGGTTGAAGCGGGCCTTGCTTTCCCGCATCACGCGCGTAACCTGCGCGGCGCGCGTGTCCGACGGCAGGCGCCAGAAGCGCAGCGCTTCGCCGATCGCCCACTCCAGCCCGGCGCTGGTGTGATGCTGGAAGAGGAAGCCGTTGCCGCTCTGCGCGCCGACATCCAGGTGGCTGACCGTGTCGTGCAGTCCTCCCGTGTCGAACGCCACGGGCAGAGAACCATAGATCGCGCCGATCATCTGCGGCAGGCCGCAGGGCTCGAAACGCGACGGCATCAGCGTGAAGTCCGAGGCGGCATAGCCCAGGCGCGAGAGGCTCTCCTCGAAATCGCAGACGGCCAGGCGGCCGTAGAGCTCGTGCCAGCGCAGGATATCGTGGAAGTGGTGCTGGTGGGCGCCGTTGGCCACCACCGCCACCTGAAGCCTGTCGCCGGCGTAGGCGCCGAGTAGCCGGTTAAGTATGTCCGTCAGTAGTTGCGGGCCTTTCTGCTGCGGATCGAGACGCGAAGGCCAGAACAGCAACGGCGCATCGCCGTCGGGATCGAGTCCCACCTTGCGCTGAAACGCGAGCTTGTTGTCGCGCTTGGCGGCGGCGGCATTGTCGGGCCCGTAACGCGACTCGAGCGCCATGTCGGTGGCGGGATCGTAGGAAGGATCGGGCGCGTTGAGGATGCCTTCGGCGCAGCCCGCCCGCTGCTTGCCGATGATCTCCATGCGCAGGTTGTCGGGCACGAAGCTGTGGCAGCCGCGCGTGATCTCTGCCAGGAAGGTCGGGCTGACGGTGTTGATGAAATGGGCGGCGAACACGCCGCTCACCAGCATGTCCACCGGGTTGCCGCCGCGCGTCTCCTCATAATTGCGCGGCATGCGATTGAAATACAGCGAAGGCCAGAACTCGGCGGCATCAATGCCGGCATCCTCGATGCGCGCCAGGGTCACGTCCTGGGTGTGAATGTTGTGCAGGGTGAAAAGGCTGGGAATCCCGAGGCGGCGCGCCGCCGCGGGAATCAGGCCGGTCATCCAGTCGTTGCAGTGGACCAGGTCGGGGTCAACGGTCGGCAGGATATGGTTGACGATTTCGCGCTGGAAGGCCAGGGCCAGCCGCGGGTTTTCTTCTTCGTAATTGCTGTAGACGGCGTCGCGATAGTAGAAGCAGCGGTCCTCGGCCAGGTGAATGCGGGCGTCGGGCAGGCGATTCTTGTAGACACGCAGCTCATCGCTGATCAGCCGTCCGACATCCATGTGGAACATGCGGCGGTAATGCGGCAGGGCCACATGCACATCCGCGCCCAGTTCGAAAAGCGCCGCCACCAGCGAGGCCGAAACGTCCGCCAACCCACCCGCCTTGGCGTTGGCATTATGGGCCAAATTGCCCATGCCGGCCGGCAGATAGGTGATTTCCGGTGTCACCATCAAGATGCGCGGCTTGCCATTGCGACGACGAACCAAAGGCATACGGTCAGCTCCATCCGGCCGGCCGGATTTACACACCCCTTACCGGTAGACCGTGCAACTACAGACTAACAAATAGCTGTCCGAGGCACAAGACTTCGTGCTTCGTGATATTCGGCATTGCCCGCGGCGCCCGATTCGGCGATGATTACCCGCAATTTCGCGCCACGGCCCACTTGGGCGCGGGCAGGAGATAACATGGAGCACAAGGATTCCTCCCCACAGACCATGGATACGCTGGTGTCGCTCTGCAAGCGGCGCGGTTTCATCTTCCAGAGTTCCGAAATCTATGGCGGCATCAACGGGTTCTGGGACTACGGTCCGCTGGGCTGCGAACTGAAACGCAACATCCGCGACTCCTGGTGGCGGGCCATGGTGCGCCGCCGCGAGGACGTGGTGGGACTGGATGCCACGATCATCATGCATCCCGCCATCTGGAAGGCCTCTGGTCATGCCGATGGTTTCGCCGATCCGATGGTGGACTGCAAGGCCTGCCGGCATCGTTTCCGCGCCGATCAGCTCTGCGAAGAGCATGGGCTGGCCCTGCTGCGCACGGCCGGCGGATTCGCCCTGCCGCCTGAAGTCAAATGCACCCACTGCGGCTCAAAGGATCTGACCGAGCCGCGCGCCTTCAATCTGATGTTCAAGACCTATGTCGGCCCGGTCGAGGAGGAGGGCGCCGCCGCCTACCTGCGTCCCGAGACCGCGCAGGCGATCTTCGCCCAGTTCCGCAACGTGCTCGAAACCAGCCGGCAGTCGGTGCCCTTCGGCGTGGCCCAGATGGGCAAGTCCTTCCGCAACGAGATCAACCCGCGCAACTTCACCTTCCGGTCGCGCGAGTTCGAGCAGATGGAACTGGAGTTCTTCATCAGACCCGACGAGGCCGTGGAACTGATCCGCGGTCGCGTGGCCAGCCTGGCGGACAAGCCCGACTTGTCGCAACCTCAAGACGACTGGGGCTGGGAAGTCTGGCACAAGTACTGGGTCGAACAGCGCATGGCGTGGTACCGCGCCATCGGGCTGCCCGCCGCTTCGCTGGTCGAGTACTGGCAACCGAAGGCGGAACTGGCCCACTACGCGCGCGCCTGCGTGGACATTCAGTATGCCTTCCCATTCGGTGTGCAGGAGCTCGAAGGTATCGCCGCGCGGGGCGACTTCGACCTGACGCAGCACCACAAACACAGCGGCAAACCGATGGAAGTCTTCGACGAACAACTCAAGCTGGCGGCGGCCGGCATGGACGCGGCCGCGCGCGCCGCCTTCACGCAGCGCGTGACGGACACCTGGAGCCGCGACGGACGCGATCCCGAGGCGGCGCGCGCCTTCGCCGCGCTGTTGCTCGAGGGCAAGTACATCCCGCACGTCATCGAACCATCAGCCGGCGTGGACCGCCTGGCGCTGGCGCTGCTCTGCAACGCCTACGCCGAGGAACAGGTCGCCGGCGACAAGGGCAAGACCGAGACGCGGACGGTGCTGCGCTTCTACCCCTCCGTGGCGCCGGTCATGGTGGCGGTCTTCCCGCTGGTCAAGAACAAGCCCGAGTTGTACAAGCATGCCCGCGGCATCTTCGACGCCCTGCAGCGACGCTGGTGCTGTTTCTGGGACGAAAGCGGCGCCATCGGCCGGCGCTACCGCCGCCAGGACGAAATCGGCACGCCCTTCTGCGTGACGGTGGACTTCCAGACGCTGGAAGACGGCACCATGACCCTGCGCGACCGCGACAGCATGCAGCAGGAACGCCTGACGCTGGAGGCGCTCAAGGAGCGGTTGGACGGACTGACCGCCTGATCCCGGTCCACGCAGATAAACCGCCCACCAAACACGCGAAAAGCACGAAAAACTAACACCAGTCACATTTCGCGCCTTTTCGCGTCTTTCGTGGGCAACATATCCATTACACCTCTTCACATTGCCTGTCGTCCGCACCGTCCATTGCGGCGCGCTGGCGCAGGCACGTGCGATGCTGTAACATGTCGCGCATGTCCGCGACACCCGATTTTGACGTTCTCACGCCGGACGCCGTGGTGACGGCGGTCGAAGCGGCTTTGGACGTGCGACTCGAACCGTGCACGCAACCGCTGCCCAGCTATGTCAATCGTGTCTATGGCCTGCGGAGCGAAGAGGGACAGTCGCTGGTCGCCAAGTTCTACCGCCCCGGTCGCTGGTCGTGCGACGCCCTGCGCGACGAGCATAGTTTCGTGCAGGAATGCCATGCCGAGGAGATTCCGGTCATCGCGCCGTTGACCTTGCGCCACGGCGACACGCTCGGACTGCACGACGGCATTTCCTTCTCGGTCTATCCCCGGCGTGGCGGGCGTCCATTCGACACCGATGGGGCCGATGCCTGGACGCGCATTGGCTCCCTGCTTGGCCGCGTGCACCGCGTCGGCGCGCGGCATGCGGCCGAGCACCGCCGCGATCTGCATCCCGATGCCGCTACCCGTGAAGACCTCGACTACCTGACAGCCGGCGCGTTCCTGCCGGCGGCCGAGCGCCAGGGGCTGGTAGCGCTCGGCGAGAAACTGCTGGAGACCATTGGTCCGCTGTTCGACGACGTCACGCCCATCCGACTGCACGGCGACTGCCAGCGAACCAATGTGCTCGAACGTCCCGGCGAGGGGCTGCAACTGATAGACTTCGACGATATGGTCAATGGCCCCGCCGTTCAGGATATCTGGTTGCTCTTGCCCGACGCGCCGGACCGCTGTGCCGGGGAGATCGAACGGCTGATCTCGGCCTACGAGGTCTTCCTGCCCTTCGACCGCGGCAGCTTGCGGCTGATCGAACCGTTGCGAGCCATGCGCATGATCCACTATCTCGCCTGGTGCGCGCGCCAGAGCGGCGACTATGCCTTCCACGGGACGCACCCGGACTGGGGTACGCGCTCCTTCTGGCAGACCGAACTGGCCGGCATCGAGGAGCAACTCGCCACCGTGCAGCATCCATGACCCGCCGCCGGGGGCAAGCGCGAGACTGGGGAGAAAGCCCTCAACGTCGAGCGTTTGTGGGCGCCGCCGTGCAGGAACAAGGCGAATGCAGGATGAGAGGACGACATGAGAGTTGACTGGTCTTCTTTTCTATCGCAACACGATCTCGTTTACGAAAGGACGGGCAAGATCTGGCAGGACGCGCTGCCGCTAGGCAACGGGACGTTGGGGGCGCTTGCCTATGCTCCGCTCCATCCGGAGTTCCTGATCAACAAGAACGACGTCTACGACTACCGCCATGGACGTAAGCAAGATCTGCCGTATGACGAATACGTCGAATTAGTGCGTAAAGGCGGAACGGTCGCGGAATTGAGCAAGCTTGAGACGGTTACCGGCGCCGGGCCTTACCCGACTACAAAGAGCTGCGGACTGCTGCGCATCCGCTTCGGGACCGGCGACACGTGGGCCGGAGCGCATCGGATCCGGCAGCGCCTGTCGCTGGCGGACGGCGCGGTGCGGTTCACGCTCGACAAGCACATGACGCACCCGCGGATCGAGAGTTTTGTGTCGCGGCCCGACCGCGTCCTGGCGATCAGAGTGACGGATGTATCGCACGCCGAATGTTTCCATAACAAGATCGAGCTGCTGCCGATCTCCGACGCGGCGATCGCTCCGCCGCGCCTGAGGGCCGGGCACGATCTGATGACGCTCGATCGAACGATGCCCGGCGGATTCCGATTCGTTCTGGCCGTGAAGATCGTTCCGACCGGCGGCGCGGCATGGAAGGCCTGGGTGGAAAAAAACTTCCGTCCGCAGTATCGGCCGGTAGCGACCAAGCGTGTGAAAGCCGCCGTCGAATGGGACCGGCTCGTGGCGCCGGTCGGCGGCGACTTCGACCTTTACGTTGCGGTGGTGAGCAGTCTGGAGTCCTCGGATCCGTTGGCGGCCGCGCGTAAGCTGGTCCAGGCGGCCGCGCGCAAGGGATACCGGCGGATCTTTGCCGGGCATCGGCACTGGTGGACGGCGTTCTGGCGGAAGTCCTTCGTCAAGTTGAGCGACCCGATGCTCGAACAGTTGTGGTACTACTCGCTCTACCAGCTCGCCAGCAGCTATGGCGAGGCGCCGGTCCCAGGTCTCTGCGGGTTGTGGTATGGACCTGACAGCAGCCCGGTGCAGATGGCGCCGTGGTGCGGCACCTACACGAATGACCAGAACAGCGAGATGGTTCCCATGCCGCTCTTCAGCAGCAACCATCCGGAACTGGCCGAGAGCTTCTGCGAAACGTTTAACCGCATGATTCCCGCCCTGAAACGCTACACGCGCCGGCTGACCGGGCGGGACGGCATCATGCTGCCGCTGGGTCTGACTCCGCTGGCCCGAGACCCGGTCATTCCATCGGCATTCTTCGGCGGCTCCCGCATCCAGTGCGGCGGGCCTTTCCACGGCGTGATCTACGCCTGGACTTATGCATTCACGCGCGATCCCAGGGCATTGCGGAAGTATGTCTATCCTTTCCTGCGCGAGGTGTGCGTCTTCTTTGCCGAGTACATGACATTGGACCATGCCACGGGACGGTATCGCCTATGGCCGAGCTGCGTCGCGGAGATCCCCCTGCTGGATGTCGCCAATCCCACCTCCACGCTCGCGTTTCTCAAGCTCTGCCTCCGGCAGGCGATCGCGGGCGCGCGCAGCCTGCGGGTGGACGCCGAGTGGATCGCGAAGTGGGAGGACATATTGGCGCGTTTCCCGGAATATCCCCAGGACCACGGGATCTTGCTGGATGGCGAGGGCATCCCGTGGAACCACCATGTCAATCAATATGGGGCGCTATACAGCGTGTTCCCGTGCGGTGAGTTTGGCGCCGAGAGTGACGGCCGGACCAAGCGGCTGGTTCGCGACACGTATGAGAGCTACGCCACGCGCTATTGCATGCGTTCCTACGCGGACGCGAACGGCAGCCATTTCTTCAACGGCTGGACGTGGTTCTTCGACAACATGATTGCGCTGCGCATGGGTTGGAGGAAACGGGTGTGGGAAGCCTTCTGGAACGGCCCGTTGCGCTGCCATCTCAAACCCAACGGACTCTTCACTCACAATGCCTTCGCCATCGCCGATCCCGCCAGGAGCGAGGCCAACCTGAAGCGGATTCCGAACGTGAAGATCGGCGACATGGACGAAATGATGCCGCTGTCCGAGCCCATGCACGGTAACAGCGGCAGCGAATGCACGCCGAATATTGAGGCAAAGGAAACGGTATGCCCGATCTTCGAGATGAGCTCGAACTACGTCACGTTCATGAACGAGACGCTGCTGCAGAGCCATCGCGGCCTGCTCCGGATATTCCCCTGCGTTCCGCGCGGGTTCACGGGCGGCTTCGACCGCTTGCGGGCCGAAGGGGCGTTCCTGGTCTCCGCGTTCATGGAGCGTGGTCTCCCGGCGTTCGTTCTCGTCAGAAGCCTCCGCGGCGGCGCGTTTCGCATGCGCAACCCCTGGCGGCATGGCACGGTATTCTGCGTCGTCAACGGGCAGCGAACGGCGATGCCGAACTCGCGCGAGTTCGTCATACAAACCCGCCGAGCACAGACCTTCACGTTCTTTACCGACGCGCGCGCGTGGAAGCGGGCCGTGAGCAGGACGTTCCGGGCCGAATGGCCGGTCGGGCCGCGGAGCATGCCTATGAAAGACGGCTCCGTGGCCTGGGTGGGAAAAAAGGGATGAACCAAAGAAAATGAACGCACGAGCCGAGATTGACTGCGCCCGTCGTTGGATGACGGCACGCATCGACAGCAAGACGCCGCCGTTCTCATTCCTCTATGGCGGACAGCCATCGGCCATACTGCTGGATGGCTGCAAGCGCACGGAGACCGAAGTTCGGCTGGACACGGTGCGAACGCGCCGCGTCATCGCCTACCACCCGGCGCGAGCAGGCTTGGCCGTCAGGTGCGAAGCGGTGAGTTATCGCGGCTTTCCGGTTGTCGAGTGGACGGTGTATATGAAGAACACCGGCAAATGCGATACACCCCTGATCACGGACCTTTGGGCCGTTGATGTGGAACTGGCCCGCTCGGAACTCCCGGCTGGCTCCGTCCGGGCCGCGATCTCCGGCGCGCCTCGCTTGCACTACAATATCGGCTCGCCCACCAAGCCGGAGGACTACCGCCCACTGGAGTCCACACTCAAGCCGGGCAACAACCAGCGCATCGCCACGTGCGGCGGCCGCCCCTGCGACGCGCATATGCCCTTCTTTAATCTGGAGTGGTCAGGCGCCGGCGTCATCATGGCCATCGGCTGGCCCGGCCAGTGGGCGGCTGACTTTCGGCGCGAGCGGTCGGACGCGGTTCGCCTGTGCGCCGGCCAGGAACTGACTCGTTTCGTGCTGCACCCCGGGGAAGAGGTACGGACTCCCCTGATCGCGCTGCTGTTCTACCAGGGTGACCGGGTTTGCGGCCAGAACTTCTGGCGCCGCTGGATGGTGGCGCATAACGTGCCGCGGCCGGGCGGGAAGCTGCCTGCGCCCATGCTGTGTGGGATGGCGTGGTTCTACTTTGCGCCCTGGGGAACGAGCAACGCGCAGGCGATGAAGGTGTTCATCGATACATATGAGGCACGCCGGTTGCCCATTGACGCCTGGTGGATTGACGCGGGCTGGTACAACTGCGACACCTCGATTCCCGAGACCGGCTACTCGGTGTGGCCGCACACCGGCACGTGGGAACCGGACCGGCGCCGTTTTCCCCACGGGGTCCGCGAAGTGAACGATCACGCCCACAAGAAGGGACTCAAGACGATCTTGTGGTTTGAACCCAGCCGGGTGGTCAAAGGCACTTGGCTGGCCAGGAAGCATCCGGAGTGGCTCCTGCCGCCGCCGCCGGGATCGGCAGAGGCATCACAGGGGGCTTTTCTGCTGAACTTCGGCCATCCCGCGGCTTTGCGCTGGCTGATCAACCGCTTCGACCGCATCCTGGCGCGCGAACACGTGGACATCTACCGCGAGGACTTCAACACGGCGCCTCTGCCATTTTGGCGCGCCCATGACGCGCCGGACCGCCAGGGCATCACGGAGATCCGTTTCGCGACCGGGCAGATCGCCCTATGGGACGAGTTGCGGCGCCGACATCCGCATCTGTTGATAGACAATGTCGCCTCCGGGAGCCGCCGCATCGAGCTGGAGGGGTTCCGCCGCGCAGTGACCCTGTGGCGGAGCGATTACATGCCGGGAATCGCGACGGATGAAGAGCGCACGCGACGAATCGCGCCCAACCAGTGCATCACGCACGGAATCGCCTCGTGGTTGCCGTATTTCGGCACGGCGGTCAACGCCATCGATGCCTATCGGTTCCGCAGCTTCATGAGCCCGAGCCTGGCCTTCGACTTCGACCCGCGCCGGGACGATCTGGACCATGACCTGTGGCGCCGGCTGATGACGCAGTTCAAGTCCGTGGCGGAGCATTACTACGGCGATTACTATCCGCTCACGCCCTACAGTCTGAGAGAGAACGTCTGGATGGCCTGGCAGTTCCACTCTCCGGACAAGGATGCGGGCATGGTTCAGGCCTTTCGCCGGGAGGCCTGCCGTGAAAAGTATGCGCGCTTCCGCCTGCGGGGGCTGCGCCCGGGCGCCCTATACGAAATGGTCAACCAGGACACTGGCTCGGCGCGCTGTCTCACGGGCAACGCACTGATGGACGAGGGTCTGAGATTGACCGCTAAGAACAGGCCGGACGCGCTGCTGCTGAGCTATCGGCGGACTTCCCGCCGCCCGCCGGTCTCGTGACGGCAAACACGCCGTAGGAGACGCCCTTCATTGCGATCTTTGCGCGGCCCGTCTTCAGATCGAGCTGGGCGCCGCTGGCCATAACGGTTTCAACCGTGCCGCCAGGTGAAAAAGGGAACACGGCGGCCGCAGGCGCCGCCGACGGATTCAAGGCCACAACAAAGCGATCCTTGCCCAGGATGCGCGCGTACACAAACGGCAAGGCGTTGGCGCGCGCGTAAAGCGGTCTGAACTCGCCGTCCGCCTGCAGGGCTGGGACCCTTCGACGCAGCGCGATCAGGTTGCGGATGTGCTGAAGGAGCGAGTGCGGGTCGGACATTTGGTCCGCAACCGTGGGACGATTGGCGTTTGGATCGCATGGCAGATAGAGCTTCCGGGCTGGCGCCGAGGAAAAACCGGCGTTGCGCGATCGGTCCCATTGCATGGGTGTACGGCAACCCGTGCGGTCCAGGCTGCCCTCTTTGGACGGCAGATTTCTGAGATGCCGCATGCCGATCTCGTCGCCCTGATAAATGAACGGCACGCCCGGCATCGTCAGCAGCATCGTATAAATCACCTTGAGGTCCGCAACGTTGCGGTCGCAAGAAACCCGAACCATGTCATGGTTGCTGGACGGCAGGGATATATGCCCCCGTCCGCGCGTGGCGCGCAGGAGGCGCAGATATTCGTCCAGAAACTCCCGAATATTGCCTCGTCCGCATCGGTCGAAGAAGCTGTGCCCGAGCGGCGGGACCACCAGGACGCGCCTCGGTTCCGCCCTCAGGAGAGACATGTAGTATCGATTGCCAAGGAGCGGGTAATCGATGTGAAAACCGGCGGAGAGTGAGCGGACCGGATCGCCCCATTCGGAAATCAGCACGGCTTCGGGATGCTGGGTATCCAGCCATGCGCGAATCTCGCGCCAAAGCCGGGATGTCTGACGCGCGTCCGGATCGTTCTTCACCAGCGACGAAGCCATATCTACACGGAAGCCGTCGATACCGCGTTTGAGCCAGAAGTCCATGAGGCGGCGCAACTCCTGGCGCGTGGCCATGGGGCCGGGCGCCGAAACGGGCTGTTGCCATGGATGTTTCGGGTCGGGTTTGGCGAATCCGTAATTCGGCGCCGGCTGACAATAGAGGAAATTGGCGATGTAGGCGCCGTTGCGCTCGGAGTAACCGCGAATCGAATCCAGATTGGGCGCTTGCTTCCAGCCGGAGTCGGTCCAGACATATCGATCCGAATACTGGTTTCGTTTGTGCCGGCAGGAAGCCTTGAACCAGGGGTGCTCGATCGACGTGTGGCCCGGAACCAGATCGAGGCATACGCGCATATCGCGCGAATGCGCGGCTCGGATCAGCCGTTGCAGGTCGGCATTCGTGCCATAGCGAGACGCCACTTTGTAGTGGTCGGCAATATCGTATCCCGCATCCTGAAAAGGTGAAACGAAGCAAGGACTGATCCAAATAACATTGACGCCCAGCCATTCCAGATAATCGAGGCTTGCCGTAATGCCCGGCAAGTCCCCGATGCCGTCACCATTTGAGTCCTTAAAGCTCTGCGGGTAGACCTGATACAAGACGGCATCCCGAAGCCAACGCGGTCCTTTGAGCATCAAAAAGCACCCTCCTTCAAAAATTATTGGTGACGAAGACCATGATCATCTGATATCTTAATGAGGTACTGCTGTATAGCACTATCAATTTCATGAAGACTCTGTCAACTAACCCGAGAAGTATCGCCAGGAAGACGGGTGTTACCGTCTACTCCCAAGTCGCGGATATCATCGCGGACCAGATCAAATCCAACGGCTGGAAAGCAGGGGACGTCATCCCGCCCTATCGCGAACTTGTGACGTTGATCGGGGCAAGCGATGGAACGGTCCGCCGCGCTCTGGGAATTTTAGAGGAAAGGGGAGAGATTGAGCGCGGGCAGGGGCGCGGAACATTTGTGAAGGATAGATTGGCCGTGGGCGAAGTGGCGGTGTTGGCCTGGTCGGACATGATGCGGCCCAACAACTTTCCCTGTTACGGGATGGTCGCATCGGCGCTCGTCAAGGCTCTGGCCATAAGAAATCCGGCATGGCGGGTCAAGATGCACATGGGACAGGAGCCGGTCGGAGGGGTGGCTTCGATCGGAACTTTTGACCTGCTTGAACCCGATGTCTTGAAACGGCTGAGGGCCGTGTTCAGCTTTCCCAATGCAAGACAGCTTGAAAACCTGATGCCCGGTCTAAAAGCCGCCAAAGTCCCGGTCGTCATCCTGACGGAATCGGACACTGAGTACTCGGTCTGCATCGACCGTCGCTCACTCTACTCCCTTGCGCTTGCCGAACTGCGCGCTTCGGGGTGCCGCCGGTTCGGCGTGATTTATCTGGGACGATCGCCGTCGGATCTGGTCAGGGCCATGCCAGAGTTCCCCGATCTTGAAACGCGGCCGGAGTGGCTTATCGGGCTGGATGCTTACCCCACGGCATCCGCCCTGGAACAAGCCGCCTATTCGTCGTTCATGAAGTTTTGGGAACAGCCGGAGCGGCCCGACGGACTGGTGGTGGCCGACGATATCTGCTGCGGGGGCATTCTGCGCGCGATTTCCCATTTGGGGATCCGGTTGCCCGACATGTTGCGGCTGGTCAGCCACGCCAACCACGGTCACGACCTTCCATATCACCAGCCGGTGACGCGGGTCGAATTCGATCCCGAAGAGATTGCGGATCGCGCGGCGGAAATGATGACTGCGTTGCTGCACGGGCGGAATCCGAATGTGCGCCATGTTTGTCTGCCGGGCAAATTAGTGAAGGGCGGGACAACGTAGAGCGAGGTGCGGCCAGTGCACCCAGGAGGCGCGAACTGGCGCGATTGGTTGTGTTGTCGAGGGATCAGGTATCAGCGATGCAGGTTTCCAGTGGAGTACGAGTGACGGAGGAACGGTCAATAGTAAACAGGAGATCGCGATGAAAAAGTTGGCTCATGTGCTGTTAGCGGTGGCGAGTCTGGTCGGATCCGGCGTTCTGGCTATAGGAGAAGGCACGTATCGCTACGTGGCTCAGGGCGGCCAGACACCATCGGGAACCTACACGGATTGGTCCTCGGCGGCCAGTAACATTCAGGACGCGATTGACGTGGCGAACGTCGGTGACATCGTGCTGGTGAGCAACGGTGTCTATCAGATTGGCGCAACGGCCGGGTATCCGACCGCGAGCGATACTCTGCCCAACCGGGTGGCGATAAGCAAGGCGATTACGGTCCAGAGCGCGAACAAAGATCCCGCGAGCACGATCATCGTAGGGGCCGGCCCGCGCGGGGCCTCGGCTGTCCGTTGCGTCTACATGGCCTCCGGTTCCTCGTTGATCGGTTTCACGTTGACCAATGGGAATACATTCACCTCTGTATGGGATAACGATTATTTTGGTGGGGGTGTCCTGGCCAGAACCGGGACAACGATTTCCAACTGCGTGATCACGGGTTGCGCGGCCGGGTGCTTTGGCGGCGGGGTGTGTAGCCTGGATGCCGCTCCAGGCGTTACGATG
>JAQULY010000090.1 GCA_028718445.1 Kiritimatiellia bacterium | reverse complement strand
GTCGTTCGTGAACTGGCCGTTGACGAAGGAGTAGTAGTCCTCGCTGAAGCGGTTGGTATGCGTGAAGGCGAGCTCCAGCGTCTTGGAGCGGTAATGGAAGGGCGGGTAGATCTTCTCGAACTGCGCCTCATCGTGAATCAGATCGAGCAGGCCGTTTTCGGAGACGAAGGTCTTGCCGTTGCAGACGATGCCGAGCCCGGCGTTAAGGTAACTGTACATGCGCAGCCGGCGCGCGACATGCTCCTCGCGGAACTGGAACTTGGGAAAGATCGTGCCGTCTGGCGTGAACACCACCAGCGTGCCGTCGCGCTCCTCGGGGCACTTGCCGCTGCTCTCCTTGACCAGCTTGCCGCCCTTGAAGGCCGCCTCCGCGAACTGCCCCTCACGGTGGGAACGCACCCGGAAGTGCGTGGAAAGCGCGTTGACCGCCTTGGTGCCGACGCCGTTCAGACCGACGCTGAACTGGAAGACATCGTCGTTGTACTTGGCGCCCGTGTTGATCTGCGAAACGCAGGCGACAATCTTGCCGAGGGGGATGCCGCGGCCATAGTCGCGTATGGAGACCTGGCCGCTGTTATAGTCAACGGCGATCTCGACCTTCTTGCCGTGGCCCATGATGTACTCGTCCACGGCATTGTCGAGCACCTCCTTCAGCAGAATGTAGATGCCGTCTTCGTACTGGCCGCCATCGCCGGTGCGCCCGATATACATGCCGGTGCGCAGGCGGATGTGCTCGACCGAAGAGAGCGTCTTGATTTTGCTTTCGTCATAGATGTGCGGATTGGCGGGATTCTTGGACATGGGCAGAACTATCGTAAACTGCAAGGACCGCAAACGGCGGTGGCTAAGGCGTCGCCTTCGCGCCCGTCGCTCCCGGACATCGCTTGACCGTTGCGCATCCTACTGTCGTAGCAGCCGCAAGGCGCGGCCGGCGCCGGGGTTGATGTTCAGGTAACGAGGACACAGGTCGAGAGCCAGGGAGCCATCCACCAGCCTGAAATCAGCGATGCGTCCGCCCGTCAGCAAGTCGCCCGAGAGGAACCAGAGCTGTGGGCTGCCGGACCGATCGTCCGCCGTTGTGGGCGGCGTCCGCAGACCGAAAATCGTACCCGAGACGCGCCGCAGTAGCGGTCCGCCGTCGAGTTGAATAGTCTCGAAGCGGCCCACCAGGCGCAGCGCGCAAACCACGGAACGGTCCGGCACGCTGACCTCCAGCATGGCGTCCAGGGCCGCGCGGCTGAAATCCGGCGGCAGCGCCTCCACACGGTCAGGACGGAAACGGACCGCCCAGCCGGCTGCGAGCGCCTCTGACGGCGGCATGGCGTACACCGCGCCATCGCGGCCGAACTGATAGTAATAGATGCCGTCCAGCGCCATGTCGCCGGCGCCGGACGCCAGCGTCCCGGCGCCGAGGTTGCCGTACTGGTGCAGTTCGTAGGCCGGAAACGCGGCATCCTTGGCGGCCGGCACAACGCCGGCCGCCGGCCAGCGCGTGATCTGATCGAAGGGGACGCTGGAGACGCAACCCGCCAGCAGCAGCGCCGCGCAGGCCGTCGCCAGACTGACTACAACGAAACGGTTGCCCTTCATAATTACTTCGCCGCCGCCTGACGTGTGACCTTGGTGATGGTCACGGGCGTGGACGGCACATTCTGATGGCCGCCGGAGTTGCCGGTCGGCACCTGCGCGATCTTGTCCACGACATCCATGCCTGATGTGACCTTGCCGAAGACGGCGTAGCCGAAGCCCTGGGCGGAGTTGTCGCGGTGATTCAGGAAGGCGTTGTCCGCATGGTTGATGAAGAACTGCGCCGTGGCGCTGTCCACGACCATGGTGCGCGCCATGGCGATCGTGCCGCGGCTGTTGGGCAGACCGTTGCCGGCTTCGTTCTTGACCGGCGTGCGCGTCGGCTTCTGCGACATGCCGGTGGTGAAGCCGCCGCCCTGGATCATAAAGTTCGGCATGACGCGATGGAAGATCGTGCCGTCGTAAAACTTGTCGTCCACGTAGGCGAGAAAATTCGAGACCGTCAAAGGCGCCTTGGCGGCATCAAGTTCAACGGTGATGTCTCCGAGTGACGTGGAAATGACGACGGTGGCGTTGGCGGGCATGGTGGCAGGCTCCTGTGGGGTGGGGGTTGTGGCGGCGGGCGCGGCCTCGTCAGCGGCCATGCTCACGCAGGCGGCCAGCGCGCATAGTGCGGAAAGAACGGCAGTTTTCATCTCGTTATTCCTCGGTCAGAAGGACACGATATCCACTGGGACGCGATCCTAGCAAAACCGGCGCGCGGTTCCAAGCAGTTCGTGATCGGCAGTTCGTGTTCGGCTGTGTAATGGGTCAGGAGCTGTGAAAAAATCGGCGGCGCGGGTGTAACCGCGCCCTCCAGTGGTCAAGGATGCGCCATTTGTCCTGTATTTGTGATGGTCGGGATCCGTCCCTCCCGCGCTCAAACGATTTTTTCACAGCTTCTCAGTGAGATAGTGGTGCGAGTGGGGTGCATGTGAACGTGAGAGACTTGCAGCTGCGCCTGACTCCATGAGAAAGCGCTCCGGACCAGAGAAGAGGGTGTCGGCGCTGCCCGTCAGCGTCCCGGCGGCGGCTCCTTGAACGGACGAAGTACCCGTGTCCCGCCGCCGGGGGCAAGCGCGGCGCGGATCGGGATTACCGGAAAACGGCGCGACAGCGCGATGGACGCAGATCGCGTTCCCCGCTACACTTGCCCCCATATGCAAGCGAGCGGTTCACTTCCCGCGGGCTGCGCCTCTCCGGCCGTGGACGAAGCCCTGGTGTACCCCGCCGACCACCATTTTAGGATTATCACGGTGGCCGGCAGCGGGGCGTATGAGACGGTCAGCGGCGTGTTGACGGCCTATCAGGTCGTCGCGCCGCTGACTCATGGACAGACCTCGCAGGGCGGACGTTACCAGTCGCTGAGCGTGACGGTGCGCCTCGCCAGCCGCGCCGAGCATATGCGGCTGGATGGCGCCTTGCGACAGGCGGAAGGCGTACGCATATTGCTCTAGTCACCGGCACTTTCAGAAAGAACGCATGCTATATCTGATTGGCAAGTACCTAAGCGGTTCCTTTGGCCCGCTGCGGTTGCTCACGTCGCACTTGATGCTGATCGCCATCGGCACGATGGCGGGCGGACTGCTGGTGTGGAGCCGCCTGCCGAAAGTGTGGTCCCGTCTGCCCACGGATCGTGGCAAGCAGCTGGCGCCGGACGGCGGCATCCGTTCACAGGGCAAGCCTACGGGCGCCGGCGTGGCGATCAGCCTGATACTGCTGCCGGTGTTGCTGCTAGTGACGCCGCTCGATCCGTGGATCTTCGGCGTGACGGCCTGTCTT
Source organism: Kiritimatiellia bacterium (assembly GCA_028718445.1). Taxonomy (GTDB): domain Bacteria; phylum Verrucomicrobiota; class Kiritimatiellia; order RFP12; family JAAYLN01; genus JAQULY01. Next base: position 10,742 of record JAQULY010000090.1, on the reverse strand, counting down.
TATCTTGGCATGTGGTTCGGCTATCGCGACGATGCCAGCCAGCGGCCTTGGGGCGAGTGGAAGAAGGGGCTGCTGGACGCGCTGGTCGCGCTGGCCACCGCCTTCTGTCTGTGCCGCGGCCGGGACGTCGGCCTGTGGCTGCCGGTGGCCAAGGGTGTGGTCATGGTGCCCGCCTGGGCCTATGTGCCGCTCGGGGCGGCCCTGCTCTGGTTCACCATGAATGCCACCAACTGCAGCGACGGCGTGGACGGCCTGGCCGGGGCCTTGACGCTGATTTCGCTCTTCGCCCTGGCGGCACTGCTCTATGGCGTGGTGGGGTATCGTCCCATCGCGGATTACCTCCTGATACCGCATAACGCCGACGGCGCCCGCTGGGCGATCGTGACGGCCACCGTGGCCGGAGGTCTGGCCGGCTACCTCTGGCATAACGCCGAGCCCAGCCGCGTCCTGATGGGCGACGCCGGTTCGCGCATGCTGGGGCTGCTGGTGGGCGTGGCGGTGCTGGCGGCCGGCAACCCCTTTCTGATTATCGTGGTGTCGCCGGTCGTGCTGGCCAATGGCGGCACGGGACTCGTCAAGCTGATCCTGTTGCGCCTGTTGAAGCGCGTCGGTTTCGACACCACGCCGCCGCATATGCTGAGTGCCGCGGCGGCGTCCGAACAGCACGTGCTGGTGCGCGCCCTGCACAGTGTCCGCTTTCCGCTGCACGACCACTGCCGCAAGAACATGGGCTGGTCCAACGCGCAGGTGCTGATGCGCTTCGTCCTGGCCCAGGCCTTCCTGACGCCGTTGCTGTTCGTAATCCTGATGAAGATCCGCTGACTCAGTCCTCAAGGTGCGACAGCGGCTTCTTGCCAACGGCATAGACGTTGAAGCCCAGGTCGAAGAGCGCGGCGTGGTCAAGTTGATTGCGTCCGTCGAAGATAAAGGCGGGCTTACGCATGGCCGCATGGATGCCGGCGAAATCGAGCGAACGGTACAGACTCCAGTCGGTCAGCAATGCCACCGCGTCGGCGCCGGCTGCCGCCCGCGCGGGGTCGGGCTCGAAGGTCACGCCGACGCAACCCGCCAGATCGGCGCGCGCGTTGTCCAGCGCCTGCGGATCGGTCACCACCACCTGCGCGCGCTCCTCGGCCAGCAGCCGGGCGATCTGGATGGCCGGACTCTCGCGCGTGTCGCCGGTGTCGGCCTTGAAGGCGAAACCGAACAGCGCGATGCGCTTGCCGGCCACCGTGTTGAACATGGCGCGCAGCATGCGGGCCACAAAGCGCTCCTGCTGGTGCGCGTTGATGGCCACAACCTGGCGCCAGTAGCCGGCGGCATCGCGCAGCCCGTAGCTCTCGCACAGGTAAACGAGGTTGAGGATGTCCTTCTTGAAGCAGGAACCGCCGAACCCGACACCTGCCTTCAGGAACTTGCTCCCGATGCGCGAATCCATGCCGATGGCGCGCGACACTTCGGTGACGTCCGCCTCGGTGACCTCGCAGATCTCGGAGAGCGCGTTGATCGAGCTGACGCGCTGCGCCAGCAGCGCGTTGGCCGCCAGCTTGGAGAGTTCGCTGGACCATACGCTCGCGGTCAGAATGCGTTCGCGCGGCACCCAGGCGGCGTAGAGCCGGACGAGTTCCTGGACAGCGGCGCGGCCGGCGGGCGTGTCCGCGCCGCCGATCAGTACGCGATCGGGATTGGCCAGGTCGGCCATGGCGCTGCCTTCGGCCAGGAACTCCGGGTTGGACAGCACTTCGAAGTGCACGCCAGTGTCCACGGCGTGCAGGATGCGCGCCATGGCGGCGGCGGTGCGCACCGGCAGGGTGCTCTTCTCCACGACGATCTTGTCGCCGCGCGCGCAGCGCTGGATCTGGCGCGCAGTCTGCTCCCAGTACTGCAGGTCGGCGGCCATGCCCGCCCCCTGGCCGAAGGTCTTGGTCGGTGTGTTGACGCTGACGAAGATGATGTCGCTTTCGGCGATGCCGCGCTCGACATCGGTGGAGAAGAAGAGGTTGCGGCCGCGGCAGCGTTTGACGACCTCGTCCAGTCCCGGCTCGTAGATCGGCAAATGATCAGAGTTCCAAGCGGCAATGCGCGCGGCATTGATGTCCACCACCGTGACCCGGCAATCTGCGCACTTCAGCGCGATCATGGCCATGGTGGGGCCGCCGACATAGCCGGCGCCGATGCAGAGAATGTGCTTCTTCGACACTTGCGGACTCCTCCCCAGAACGAAACGCCTCCGGACGAACCGAGAATCTAGCACACTTCGATGCCCCCGCGCACCCACCTTTGCGGAGGAAATAGGACGCGGGCGTAATACTTCCGTAACACGCTTTCGCCACTATGCTCCTGTACACGAAGGTGTCTGAAACGCTAACTTGAAGGAAAGGGTGTGCCATGAAGATGCAATACTGGATAGGGTGTGCGATGTTGGTAATGGGGGCAGTCACGGCCGCGGGAGGCGAGTTGCCGTCCGTCGCGCTGGACAGCGCCATATACGCCGAGGAAACGCTTGGTGATCTGAACAAGGCGATCGGGATCTACGAAACGATCGTTGCCGACGCCCAGGCACAGCGTCCCAACGTGGCCCAAGCCTGTTACCGGCTCGGGCTCTGTTACCTGAAAAAGGGGGATCATGCCAAGGCGATCGAGAAACTGACTGAGACTGTGGAGCGCTATCCCGACCAGAAGGCGGTGGCCGAACGTGCCGGCGCACAACTCGCCAGATTGAAGCCGGCAGCCCGACCGCCGAACACCGCGCGTGCGCGCCAGATAGGGGAGGAGGACAGGCGTGAGTCCGAGAAATCCGCGGCGAGGGGCTGGCAGTTGTGGCAGGCACGCAAATTGCAGGACGCCGAGAAGGCCTTTGCGCAGGCCGTCGAGAAAAATCCGGCGAACGCCAACGCCTGGAACGGTCTCGGTTGGGCGCGACAGAACCAGGGCATGCCGTCGAACGCACAGGCGGCTTTCGAGGAATGCCTGGCCATCCAGCCGGACCACGCCGCGGCGCTCAACGGTCTTGGATGGATTGCGAAGGGCGCCGGCAAGCCCCGCGATGCCATCAGGCACTGGGAGGCGGCCGTTCGAGCGGCTCCCACGGCCACCGCGGCATTGAGCGGACTTGTCGCCACATATGCGGAACTCAAGGAATACAACCTGGTGGTCAAGTACGCGCGCATGTGGCTGGCCGTCGAACCGGGGAACAGCGATGCCAAGGCTGCGCTCAAAAACGCCGAGACGAACGGAGGCGCCTACGCGGAAACGGAGAACGCCCAACCGGTGGCATCGAAACCCCTCAAGCTGGAACCCGCGCCGTGGCCGGACGGCGAGATGACGCGATACTCCATGAAGACCGGCGCCGGCATGGAGATCGGGGACCACCGGTGGTCCGTAGTATCGTGTACAAACTATGGAACGGCGATGTGGCGCGTCGAGCAGTATTTGTCGGTCACATTCAACACGACCTTCCAGTACAGCCGCGTGGATGCAGACAAAGACAGCTTCGCGCCCGTCTCCGGCCTGACCAGGAACAGCATGGGTGAGTTCAGCGCCGACTATGGGCCGGATCGCATCAAATTGACGAGCAAGGCAGGCGGCACGAGCGCGTCCCGGGACATCCCGATGGACCGCGTTGCGTACGATAACGAACAGGCTCTTTTTCTGATCCGCCGCCTGCCGTTGGCGGAGGGATACAGCGCTGCGTTCGAGATCTTCCCGGTGCAGGGCGGCGCGCCGGTGAGGTGCACGATCGCGGTGTCGGGAAAAGAAAAGGTGACCGTCCCGGCCGGGACGTTCGACAGCTACAAGCTCGATCTGGCCGTCTTCTCAGGCGCCATCAAGGCGCTGCAGCATACGCTCTGGATTTCCAGCGACAAGCGGAGACTTCTTGTGAAACACGATGCCGGTCAAGCGGTGGAGGAGTTGGTGGAGGTTGCCAGAACGAAGGTCGGGCAGAAGGTTGTATTCGAGGACCAGGAACTCGGAATATCCATGACGGGGCCGGCAGGCTGGCAATTCGTGAAGAACCCTTCCACGGGCAACTATAAGCTGGAGATCGCGCTGCTCCCGCCAGAGATGAGCGCGTGGGCTGCGTTCACGGTGGCTGCGAATACCGGCACGCCTTCCGCGAAGACCGTGGCGGAGAAGGACATCGAGGTTCTGAGGGGCTTCTTCAAGGAATACGCGGTGCGGCCCGACAGTTGGAGGGAAGCCGCAATCGGCGGAGTCCCGGCCGCGACCTTTGCGGCGGATTATGATGACAACGGGGCGAAGAAGGTGGAATATCGCGCGTATCTTGTCGACAAGTCGTGCGTATACTGGTTCGTGTTCCGGACCGGCAAGGACGAATTCGAGAAGCAGAAGCCGGAGTTCGACTCGCTGGTGAAGAGCTTCACGATAATGCGAAAGTAGGGGAGAGCCACGGGAATGCGGATGAGATCCGGCATGGACGTCTGGCCTGTTCTGGGCCTCATGCTTCTGGCCATCCTGGTGCCGACCGTCAGTCTGCTCTGGTTCCTGACGGAAGCGGTGCGAAACGAACGTATGGCGGTGAGGCAGCAGTTGACGGACGTCTATGCCGCCCAACTCCAAGGCCTGCTGCCCGAAGTGCGGCAATTCTGGGAGGAGCGCTCACGGAGTCTGGCGGAGATCGGTGCGGGTGACGCGCCGGACGAACGCTTCGCCGCGTTGGTCCGGGCGGATCTGGCCGACAGCTTCATGCTCTACGACGAGGCCGGACACCTGACCTATCCGACCGCGCCGGGGGCGGGAGCATCCGATGGCGCCTTCGACCTCGGTGCGCTGGTTGCCGCTGAGCAACTCGAATACGAGCGTGGGAATTTCGAAGGTGCCGCGGCGGCGTATACTGAGATCGCCGCCACCGCCGGCGAAGTCCGTGTTCAGGCACCTGCCCTGCAAGCCAAGGCCAGGTGCCTGGCAAAGAGCGGACAGAGATCCCAAGCGCTTGCGGTCATCGCAGCCGTGGCGGACGACAAATGTTATGACGATGCGCGGGACGAACATGGACGCCTCATCGTTCCCGACATGCAACTATTTGGGCTCGAACTGACGGATGATAGCTTGCGGCCCGAGTACCGGGCCTCCCTTGACCAACTGGCGGCACGGCTACGCCGCTATCAGCCGCCACGCATGCCGTCGTCCCAACGGCTCTTCCTGATGGACCGTCTGCGGGGACTTGACGCGACGATCTCTTTCCCGACGCGTCGGGCCGAGGAGTTGGTGGCGAGATGCCAGCGGCACCAGTCCGCGCCGCCATCGCCCGGCGGGCTATCTGCCGTTCTGCCGGGGGAGGTCTGGCAACTGCCCTCAAGCGATAGGCGTGTGGCAGCCCTGTTCACCCGCGAACGCGTCGAAGCAGAGATGCAGGCGCTGATCGGCCGGAAGGTTCCGGCGACAGGGGCGCGCGTCCGCTTCCTGCCACGCGATTCCATCGCGCGACCGGCGCCTTTCCTGCAACTGCATGCCGGTCCCAGCGCGCCGGAGTGGGAACTGGCAGTGTATCTGGAGGGTGATGACCCGTTCACGACGGCCTCGCGCAGGCAAGTCACGGCCTACCGGTTGACAGCCCTGCTTGTGGTCGTGACGATCGGCGTCATGGCCGTGACGTTGGGCCGCCTGCTGCTTCGGCAAATGCGGCTCGCAAATCAGAAGAACGACTTTGTGGCCACCGTTTCGCACGAGCTGAAGACGCCCCTCTCCTCGATGCGCGTGCTTGTAGACACGCTGCGGCAGAAGAACTACCGCGAACCGGGTCAAGCCGACGAGTACCTGGCCTTGATCGCCGCGGAAAACGAGCGGCTCAGCCGGCTGATCGACAATTTCCTGTCGTTCTCGCGAATGGAACGCAACCGGCGCACATTCGATTTGCGCGACACGGCGCCCGCCGAAATCAGCAAGGCGGCCATGGACGCCGCCAGCAAGAGGTTCGAGACGGGAGGATTCGCGCTGGCGTGCGAGATCCAGCCCGATCTACCTGAGATCGTCGCGGACTCTGACGCCATGGTGACCGTGTTGCTCAATCTCCTGGACAACGCTTACAAGTGTGCGCGAGACGACAAGCGCGTGACTTTGCGCTGCTATCGCGAGGAGGCGTGCGTTTGTTGGGAGGTTAGCGACCACGGCATCGGCATGTCCCGTCGCGACGCTGCGAAGGTCTTCGAGCGCTTCTATCAGGTGGATCAGTCGCTCTCCCGTCGGACCGGAGGCTGCGGATTGGGCTTGAGCATCGTCAAATTCATCGTGAAGGCGCACCATGGCAGCGTCAGCGTGGCGAGCGAACCCGGGAAAGGCAGCACGTTCACCGTCCGGGTGCCGGCTGCGCGGCAGGCATAGAGAAAGGCGTTAACCATGGCCGGCGAGACCATCCTGATCGTTGAGGACGACCCGACGCTGTTACGGGGGCTGAAGGACAACTTCGAGTTTGCCGGGTATGTCGTCAAGGTGGCGACGGACGGCGAGCAGGGACTGAACGCGGCGCTCAAGACCAGACCAGATCTGATCCTGTTGGACCTGATGCTGCCGGGCTTGAACGGCTACGAAGTCTGTCGCTCCGTGCGTGACGCCGAACTGGACATGCCGATCATCATGCTGACGGCGAAAAATCAGGAATCCGACATTGTCCTGGGACTCAACCTGGGCGCGAACGACTATGTCACCAAGCCCTTCAGCATCCGTGAACTGCTCGCCAGGGCGAAGGCATTCCTGCGGCCGCGCGCCGCGGAGGCGCAGGCGACGTACCGCTTTGGCGATTGCGAACTGGACCTGCGGTCAAGGCGACTGTCGCGCAAGGGACATGAGGTGCCGCTCACGCCCAAGGAGTTCGGACTGCTGGCCCTGATGGTGAAGGAGACCGGTCGGGCCTTCACGCGCGAGCAGCTCCTGAACGCGGTGTGGGGCCACGACATCGTGGTCACGCAACGTAGCGTTGACCGGTGTGTCAACGCTCTGCGGAACGCCATCGAGGTCCGGCCAAGTCACCCCGTCTTGCTGCGGACCGTCTGGGGCATCGGCTACCGTTTTGACGCGCGGCATGCGTGATGAGACATGGCGCTTCCGGGTTTGTGGGGGGATATCGTACTGGCGCCGGCGTGATAGGGATGGGCTGAAGAGCCCGGCATCGGGTATCGTACGGGCATGAAAGCCCCTCTTGCGTCGAGATATGGCTGGCCGAGAGTAGTCTCGAAGAAGCCTTGCGACGAAGCGTAGACGAGAAAGCGTGGGACGAAGAGAGCGACGAAGTGTGGCGTGGCATGAATTGGAGGTGCAGGCATGGCAGAGCACTTTGGCCATGAGAGACTGAAAGTCTACCAGAGAGGCATGCAGTTCGCGTCCATGCGCAAGACGCTGCTGGCCGACCTGCCCCGGCGCGTTGCGGCGTGCGATCACCTTGACCGTGGAGCCGAGAGTATCCTGTTGAATATTGCCCACGCCAGTAGTTCTTGGGCTCCGAAGGAGAGAATCGTGTGCCTGGGAAACGCCAGCGGATCTGCGCTGGAGTGTGCAGCGTGCCTGGATATCTTCGTCGCGAAAGCCCTGGTGGCGGTCAAGGATGTGTACCCAGGGAAGAACGTGCTGGCGGAGATCGTGAGCATGCTGGTCCGCATGCGGGAGACAACAGCCGACAGGGTGCGCGAAGATCATGCCCCTTATCGCACGAAAGGGGGCAATTTGTTCAGTCATGAGGACTTGGACGTGTACCAGACGGAGCTTCGGCTCATCGCCTGGTTGGAGCGCATGTCATCGCAGTTCACATGCAGTTCAGATCTGTTGTCCAAACTGGACAAGTCCACAACGTCGATCGTTCTGAATACGGTGGAGGGTAATGGCCGTTTTTCCGGGACGGACCACGCCAAGTTCCTGGGCATCGCCTACAGCGCGACCGTGCAGTCCGCGACACTGCTGGATCTGGCCACCACCGATTCCCGCCCAGCAGCCCCATCCCCCGTCGAGGAGGGGCGCGACCTGCTCAGACGAATCGCAGCCATGCTAAGACAACTCTCAAAGGCGGTCAGGGGTGACATTTGGCTCCAACACTTCGACCCACACTTCGTCGCACACTTCGTCGTCCACACTTCGTCGTCTACGCTTCGTCGCACGCTTTGTCGGCACTTCCACATCGGCGGCTTGAGCATGGACCCGCTTCCAGTTCAATGTGCAAGCCCCCCCACAAACCCGGAATCGCCTGAGACATGCGCATCACGCGATCTTCCTGAACTGCGGCAGGTATGCCCGGTTCTTGCGGAACATCTCGTTGACCATCTTGCGGATCTCGGCCAGGGAGAGCACGGCGGCGGTCAGCGGGTCATGCGCGATCGCCTGGTATACCAGCGTCGGGTCGCCGCTCAGCGCGCCTTCGACCGCCATCATCTCGATGCGGGCTGTCAGCTCCGTCAGCGGGACGCAGGGCGCGGGCAGCGGCCCCACATGCATGGGCGCAAAGCCCTGGCGCGAGGCCACCACGGGCACTTCCACGCAGGCGCCCTCCGGCAGGTTCGTCACGAGTCCGGCATTGGGCACGTTGCCGTTGAACATGAAGAGATCGCCGCCCAGTTTGGCGTTGATGATTGACGCCGCGTATTCGAGCCCCCGCGCGAGATCCACCGGCGTCTCCTTGCTGAGCCATTTCCTGACTTCCCGCTTCCAGGTCGAACCCCGCTGGCGATAGTAGTCCAGAATGTACGCATAGGCGCCCGGGTTCCAGCCGGTACCGCTGGTGCAGTACCGCTTGATCAGGTCCGGACGTTTGCGGAACCACCAGTTGTACTCGGAGTTGTGCCCGGACGATTCGGTCACGTAGTAGCCCAACGCCAGGAACATCTCGTTCCTGACCTGTTCCTCGTTGTAGACCCGCTTGTCGTTCATGACCGCCTTGCGGATCCGCGGGTAGAGGTCTCTGCCCTTGTGCTCGATCTTGAGATACCATGCCAGATGATTGAGTCCCGCGCACACGTAGTCAACCTGGTCCGGCGCGACACCGGCCCATTTGGCGAGCATATGCGCCGTCCCCTGCACGCTGTGGCATAGGCCCGAGATCTTCAGCGAACTGCGCCGCTGCATGGCATGACAGAGCATGGCCATCGGGTTGGTATAGTTCAACATGATCGCATTGGGACAGAGCCGCTCCATGTCGCGGCAGATGTCCAGCATGGTGGGAATGGTGCGCAACGCCCGGAAAATGCCGCTCGGGCCGCGAGTGTCGCCGACGCAGGTGTCCACCCCATACTTCTTCGGTATCAGGATGTCGTGTTGCCAGACGCTGGTTTCGCCGCACAGAATCGTGACCAGCACGGCATCGGCGCCTTTCAACGCCTGCTTGCGGTCGAGGGTGGCGGTGACGACCGCGGGATAGTTGCCGGCGGCAACGATCTTCTCGCAGGCCTTCTTGGCGAACGCCAGCCGTTCCTTGTCAATGTCAACCAGCGCCAGCTCCGCGTCACGCATCGCGGGAAACGTCAGGATGTCCCTGACCAGCGTCCGCGTGAAACCGAAACTGCCTGCGCCGATGAATACGATCTTGGCCATGTCGTCCTCTTCCTTCTCGCAAAATCAAAATATGGTGCTATCATAATCGCCGCACTTGTCGGTGCATATCATAAGATTATGCTATGAATGGGACTATTGTGCTCGACAGTTTCAAAAGCCTCCCGCACCGCTTCCTGGGCGTGCAGGGGCCCCACGCGCAGCCGGTGCTGCATGCCATGCTGGCCAATGTGGGGCACGAGTGGCGCCGCGCCCAGCCGTATTCCTGGGACGGCCTGAAGCGCGGCCGGGCGGAGTTCGGGCTGGTGCAGGTGACGCTTGACGGCGAGGGGTACCTGAACTTCGAGGGCCGGGAGTACGCGCTGCGTCGCGGCCAGGCGATGATTCTGACCGTGCCGCATGCCCATCGTTATGCCCTCCCGGAAGGTAAGCGATGGCACTTCTTCTACGTCACCGTGTATGGCAACGAAGTCACGCGCCACTGGCGCCACGCCGTCCACATTCTCGGACCGGTGCTGGATCTGCCTTTCGAATCAACCTTCATCCAGGCGGCGGCGCGCTTGTGCCTGCGCCTGCTGCACGGCGAGCGCCTGACGGCGCCGCAGGCATCGGCGGAAGCCTACGGGCTGACCATGCGGCTGCTCGATCTGACCCAACCCGCGTCCGGCGCGGCCGGAACGACGCGGCCCGCGGACATCAGGCGGGCAATCGAGTTCTGCCGCTCCCGGCTGGGAACGAACATTGGCGTGGCCGATCTGGCGGCGGCGGCGGGGTGCAGTCGTTACCACTTCTCGCGCAGGTTCACGCGCAGCGAAGGCTGCGCGCCGGGGGCTTACCTTGTGCGGGAGCGCATCCGCCTGGCAGTCCGGCTTCTGCAAACGACCGATACGCCGGTCAAAGCGCTGGCGGCCGAGTGCGGCTTCCATGATGCTGGCTACTTCTGCCGGGTCTTCCGCAAGTCGGTCGGCGTCACGCCGGGCGCGTTGCGACGCAGCGGGATGGCGGGATAGGACGCGGAGGTAATGGGCCAGTAAGACAGGGGCGCGAGTGGGGTGCATGTGAGCAGGAGCGACTTGTTGGGCGTGCCATGAGGACTGGGAGGCGTAGCACGGAGGCGGCGCGGATCGGGCCGGTAAGCCGGCGCGTGATCATGGGCCGGCTGCGGCGTCACCGGGGGCGGCGCAACCGCGAGGTTGGCGCCGCCCCCGCTTCCTTGCATCCGGCCCATGCTGACGCGCGGTTTTCCGGTAATC
>JAQULY010000089.1 GCA_028718445.1 Kiritimatiellia bacterium | reverse complement strand
CACCGTGCCGAACGGTTTTCGGTCTACGGTTCCGTAGGCCTGTAGGACGGAATTGGAGGCGACGGTCATATAGCAGCACCACACCCAGTTCGACGAACGCGCCTCGTTCTCGATCCGCACTTCATCTATCCGGCCGTTGAAAAGGAAATCCGGCGAATAGTACGCGCCGATGTTCAACGTACCGTTGTTGGTCGAGAGCGCCGCCGTGTATGGTTGCTGGGCGTTGACCTGTCCGTTCAGGAACAGTCTCTCATAGGAACGATCGTACGTCAGATAAACCAATTGCCACTCGTTGGCGAGAATCGCCGGAGACGAAGTAACTTGACCGGCACCCTCCGTGATGGAGCCATTCAGGCGCGCGTACACCTTGTCCTGATTCAAGGAGAGATTGTAGACCCCTTGCGAGGCACTCAGGGCGCCTTTCATGATCAACCCCTTGTTGGCGGTGCTGACGGGGCGAATCCACATGGAGACGCTCAGCCGATTGGTGAAATTCAGGCTTGCTGCATCGGCGACGCCGATGTAATCGCCGGAGCCATCGAGGTTGACCGCGCCGTCGGCCACGCCCGCGCTCAGGGTCGGGTTGCCCAAAGCCACGCCGTGATTGGCGTTTGCGGTCGAATCCAGCGCGCTGGTTTGCCGCATATGCCAGACACCCGCGAATCCTTCCGACCAAGTGGCGCCGTTGGTTGTGTAGGCTGGCGCGGCAACGCCCTCCTGACCCCAATGCGCGGTGATCTTAGAGCCTTCGACGAGTTCAGGCACACGGACCCACACGTAGGAGTCTCCGCCGGCATTCCATTCTTCGACTTCATAGGCCAGTTCCTCGCCCCAAGCGTCAGTAAAACGCAGATCGTCATGACTGCCGGAAAGAAAATGCGCGTAATTGAACCCCTGAATCTGGGAGCCCAGCATCACGAGCGCCGGAAAGTGGTTGAGCGTCTCGCCAGGAGGCACGTTGGTGAAGGTGATATCCATGCAATTCCGCCACGTGGAGAAGGTCCGGCTGGGTACGGCGTCGCCGTAGCCGGTGAAGACGTCGTTCGAGGCCATGGTCATGTAAGTCGCCCAGACCCAATACGGTGAGCGGGCCACGCTGTCGACCCGCACCTCATCCATCACGCCGTCGAACAGGGTCTTGCCGCTGGTGTAGTACCCACCGATAACCAGTGAATTGTTGTCGGTCATAATTGCGGCCGCGTAGGTCTGTTGGGCGCTGAAAGTGCCGTTCAGGTACAGCCTCTGATACGCGCGATCATAGGTGGCGCAGACGTGCTGCCATTCGTTCGTGCGAATGGCCGCCGGGGAGGAGACTTGGCCGTTGCCTTCCGTGGTGGCCCCGTTCAGACGGAAGTAGAGCTTGTCCTGATAGAGGTTAAGGTTATAGACGCCTTGGGAACTGCTCATGGGCCCTTTTATGATCACGCCCTTGTTGGCCGTGCTGTCGGGCTTGATCCACATGGAAAGCGTCAGCGCGTTAGTCATGTTCAAGCCGGCTGCATTCGTAGCTTTCACATACTCATTGACGCCGGGGAAGCTGACCGCCCCATCCACTACGCCCGCGCTCGCAGTAGGATGCCAGACGGAGACCCCATGGTTTCGGTTCGAAGTGGAGTCTTGCGCGTCGATTGTTCGCATATGCCACACGCCCGCAAACCCCTCGGACCATACGGCACCGTTGGTCGTGTAGGAAGGCGCGCTCAGGCCAAACTTGCCCCAGTGCGCCTTGATGGTCAGCCCGTTGGTCAGCGCCGGCACTCTCACCCAGACGTACGAACTGCCGTTCGGATTCCATTCCTCAACCTCGTAGGGAATTTCCTGTGAGCCCGTTGCGTCCGCAAAACGCAGGTCCGCGTTCGCGCCGGACATGAACTGGGAGTACCGGAACGACGGGATGTGCGATCCCAGGACGATCAGGGCTGGGAAGTTCGTTAAGGCCTCGCCCGCAGGGCATTTTGTGAACGTGACGGTCGTGGATCTGGACCAGTCGTCAAACAGGCCGGCCATCGCCTGCGATGCGCCTAACGATGCCATCAACATCGAAACACACAATGCCCGCTCCCGATTTCTCATGGTACGCTCCTTCAACTGCCGTCGTCCTCAATTCGTTCCCTCTATACCTACCCCAAACTTTTCAGTTCTCTCTCGATTGCCGCCATGTCGAGCGGATAGCGCCCGAACTCCTCGACGACCCGCACCATCTCGCGAATGTTCTCGTCCGGCGTGTCGCGGCCGCACTGGTCGCCGGTGGAAAGGATGAATCCCCCACCCTCCCCGGCCGCCCGAATCGTCTTAAGGCTCTCGCGCCGCACGTCCTTGACGCTGCCTCGCAACATGATATCGGTGGTATGCAGATTGCCCATAAGCGAGAGCTTGGCACCGTGGGCTTGCTTGACCTCCGCCAGATCGCAATCGCCCATTGGCCGGATTTCGAGCGGGTTGATCGAGTTGAGGTCGGTTTCCTCCGCGCACATGCGGATGAGCGCCCGCTCCGGCCCACAACAGTGAATCTGGGAGGGCATGCCGGCTTCTTTGCAGAGGCGCGTGATCTCTTTGATCGTCGGGAGCGAGAGTTCCCGGATGGTGTCCGGCGTGCCGAAAACCAGCATCCCGGATCCGCCGGTCAGGATGAAATCGGGACGGACGGGCGCGGCGAGCAAGCGCTTCAAGTAGGCAACTATGCGTTCGCCCGCGCTTTCACTCCACTTCTTGGTTTCATCGTGGCAGTCATAGTAATCGTATATCGTGTATTTGACGCCATTCGTCGGGTTCCCCAACATGGGCGGCGGAACGTGCGTGCCGATCACGCCTCGTTCCCTGAAATAGTCCAGACCCTCTTGAAGCAGGGCGAGCCCCTTTTTCATCGGTTTGACGCCCTCGATCGGCCACCAGCGGGACGGCGGAGCCTCCAGCCCCACTTTCGTCGCCGGCAGCGCCGTAGGTGGATCGAAGCGCGGATAGACCGTGACCCAGTCGTGCCAGATCGGACCTTCCCCCTTGCGCTGTGAAAATGATCGGGTCACGATCCGCTCGTCGTTGCGTTCGACGATCACGGTCTGCGTGACAACCTCATCCGGATGTCGTTTCGTGGGAGCATCTTCCTCCAATCGGAAGCCATCCATGCTGTAGAGCCAGCCGTCGGTGCCGAAGTGGGCCACGGCATCCATGTAAGCGCGCCAGACCGGCGGATCGTTGTACAGGAAGATGTCCCAGAAAGGCTTCCCAGTGAGGCGACAGGGAATCATGTAGGACATGTCCGGCGCGACCGGTACCCGATCGGGAATTCCGTTCCTCATCGCGATCAGCATGCGTTGACGTGCAGTCATAATCCGTTTCTCGCTTCGTTGGAATGAAGCGTATGCCATAATCTTGATTGACTCAATCGGCTCGCTTAGCGAATATCTATTGATTCTTATGTCCGTTCCTCGGCACAGCCATGTCACGGTTCTGCACTTCGGTTATTCCGCCGGAAGAGGCGTCTTCCAGCCCGAAAACAGCATGCGCGAGTTCGTTCGGCGCGACGAAGTGGCCTTGCACATCGTCAGCCATGGGCGGTTGCAGGTTCTGTTTGCTGGTGGCGGTGTGGTGGTACTGCCGCCAAAGCAACTGATGGTTTCCTGGGGTGGATTCCCCCATCGCGCGGAATGGCTGGAGAAAGACACGACTGTCTATTCCGTACAGTTGCCGCTTGGATGGATCCTGGAATGGAATCTGCCCCCTTCCTTGATCCAACCCTTGCTTCGCGGGATTACCCTTCTGGGTCCGGAAGGAAAAGAAGGAGACATGGATTTCCAGTTGATGGATCGCTGGACCCAGGAGGTGCTGAGCAAAGACAGCGGCCTGGACCGGATTGTCCTGCTGGAAATCCAGGCGCGTCTGTTGCGCCTGGCGCGCGATGAATCCAAACGTCTGACGGAAACCGCGGACGATCGCATGTTCCATGCGTACGCGCCACTCGGTCGCGTTCTGCGGTACATTGCCGAGCACTTCACCGAACCCTTACGCATACAAGACGTGGCGCGCGCCACGGGACTGCATCCGGTTTCCGTTTCTCAGATGTTCAGACGCGAACTGGGCATCGGCCCCGCAGCCTACCTGGCGCAATGCCGCGTGGCACACGCGCAAGCCCTGCTGGCAAGCACCACGCTCACCGTGACGGATGTCGCGGAGCGTTCGGGCTTCGCTTCGGTTTGCCAATTCTACGCGGCTTTCCGGAAGCTGTGCGGAAGCACGCCGACCGCTTACCGGCGTTCGCGCAAGACGACCGTTCCGCCCGGACGATAGCGGCGACAATTGGCGTCTTCCGAGACCGATCGCCCGCGTGGGTCACGTCGTCAGGCGTGCGCCGTCACAGAAACCGATGCACTACGCGGATGAGGTTGGCGGGGTACTCGCAGTACCACTGGGCGCCGAAGCCGCCCTGTGCGTTGTAGCGCTCGCGCCAGTTGTAGCCGCTCTCCCTCCCGACCCGGCACACCCGGCGCACAGAATCCATGAGCCCCTGCCTGTCTCCCATCCGCGCCCGCGCCTGGCACTCCAGGTACCACACGCGACCCATGGCGGCCAGGTCCATGCGGTCGTTGAACGTGAACTCCCAGTCTTCGTAACTCTCGGGGCGCGTGGCGATTCCGCTGGGCATGCCGCCATAGAGGAATCCGGGGTCCTGCCTGAGTGCCGGCCACAGGATTGCCTCCCGATCCGGCGCGAGCATGCCCACCGCCACCGCCGCCCAGTCCACGTCCGTCAGCCCGTGGGAGCTGATCGCTCCGCGTTCCGGATGGATATACTCCACGCAGTGGTCGCCGGCCCAGAACCGGCGACGGAAGCACGCGACAATCCGTTCCTCCGTCGCGGCGCAACGCCGCGCCTCTTCGGTATTCCCCAATAGACGGAATAGCTTCGCGGCCAAGCGCAGCGCCTGCGCCGTGCAACACTGGTTGACGCCGTCGTACTCGACGCGTGTGGGCCGTTCCACGTAGAAGCCGGCGCCATGCACCAACCCCTCGGCGGTCACCTGACCGATGAGCCAGCCGGCTGTGCGCGCCAACATGACGGCTTGCCGCGCCAGCCACTGTCCGTCGCCGGTGTGCCGATAAATCGCATCCGCCAGTTGCAGCGCCGTCACATTGGCCAAGGTGCGCAAGGGATTGCACGGAACCCAGTGCGCGTAGACGGCGCCACGGGCATCCGCCGTCAAGGTGCAGTTCTCCGCCATGGCCGCCGTCTTGCCCGCTAGCCGAGGAATGATCGCGAAGGGCAGCAGCCCATCGTCGCGCTGCATGCCTTTGACGTAGTCCCAACTGGCCAGGACCTCGGCCGTGCGCCCCAACCACAGCAGCGCGTCGGCACTCTGTCCCCAATCAAGGCCCGGGAACGTCGTGTCATTGCCGTGCCCCACGCCGTCCGCCGTGACGGAGAAGTAACCGAAGAAAACCTTCGGGTTCAGGGCCGCCAACACGCTCTTCTCGGCCGCCTGGCGATAGGCCTCCTCAAGCTCCGGGTTTAGTCCCTTCGGACAGGTCACATCCATCATCGTTCTCCGTTCCTCGCACGAAGCTGGAAAGTCTTGATCTCCCACGGATGGAGCGACACCGACTGCTGACCGCCCAATGCAACCGCATCTCCCACGGCGGTGCCCAGGAAATCGGTCGGCTGCATGGTGTGGATCGGCAAACGCACGCTTACCTTGGCCTTCGTCTTCCCGCCCGCACACTCCACCATGCGCAGTTCGAATGACTCATCCTGACTACGGCGGAACGCTGACAGCAAAGCCCCATCGCCTTGGACGCTCACAAAGCTCTGCCGCGCCGGCAGACGACCGCCATGCGGCCTGTCCACCCGACAGATCGGAGGCCCATCGAACGCGGCCACCGCCCTCAGCCGATCGCCGTTGCTGAAGTCCGCCCCATGCGCCACCAACACGTAGCGATAGTCGGCCGCCCGCGGCCAACCGTAGTCGCACGTGTAGGGCGATTCCCACTCCCGCATGACCAGCGTCGCGAAGGTCTTCTCGCCATCGCGTTGGAAGTACTGCGTGCCGTCATGAATCACCAGCAGTCCGCGATCTCCTCCCAAGAAATCAACGAACGATAGCGCTTCGATGGCCGCCTTGGGGGTGGCCTCCACACCGAAAGGATAATCGCGAATCGCCGTCCGCGGTGCGAAACCCAGCGTCCAGCGCAGCCAATAGCCTTCGGTGATAGCGAGCGGATACTGCCAGGCGTTGATGCGATCGCCGCCCAGTTGAGGTTCCGGCCGAGGCGGCACGTCACAGAACACTCGAACCCGCACATGGACCGCGGGTGAATCCGCGCACAGCGTGATAAGCGTCTCGAAGCGAACCAGATGCAGCGGATGAAAGGCCCTGACCGTCACCCGCAACGGGCCGCGCTCGACCCACGAGACCGCTGCCTTGGATGTCGCGCTGTCGTAGGCCTCGGGGATCGACGCATGCAGCGGAAAAGCCGGGTTCGGCCGCCCGGTAAACCGGGGCGATGCATGGGCGACGCCATCAACGAGTACCCGGCCCGTACGACGGTCGGTCAGACGGGCAATGCCGCCGGTAACCGGATCCAACGCCAGGGAAACATGGGCGTTCTCGATCGTCAGGTTTTTCTCATCGACCCGCAGATCGGTGGCCGCCGGTTCTACCGCCTCGCCCACGGGCTCGAGATAGTAGCTGTCGTACCCGACGCTGGGCAGACGTTTGGCGGCGAAGCTCACGTTGGCATGGACCAGGTTGCCCTCCGCGTCGCGCTCGTGAGCCAGCAGTTGCGAGGGAACGACGCGTCCCCTGCTGTCTCGGATACGCAAACCACGACACTTCCGCTTCCCCAGGCAGAGCCTGCCCGTTTGTGCCAAGGCGTCATGCTCGAACGCGCAAGGATTGAAGGTCGTGATGGCCAACGTATCGCGTCGCGGTGCGGCGCTGTTGACCGCCTTGCCAAGGTGGTGCAAGACACGATCCAGCGCTTGGCGCCCCAGCGCCTTGGCTTCATCCATGTATCGGAATCCGATCGAGCCCCATGTCAGGAAGTGCGTGTCGAAGATGGGGTCAAGCGGTTGCACGATGCCGCCGCCATTTCGCGAGTACTCGCACAAGGACACATCATGGCTCTGGGCGATCAGCAACTTCTTCCATGCCTCTTCCAGCCGAACAAGACGGGCCGCCGGCAAACCGAGCAGATGGGCAGCGGCATCGAACCGCTCCGCCGCCAGCAGGACGGATTCGACCTCCCGGCCGAAACGACGAAGCTGATCGCCTCCCACCCCCCAAGGCAACAGCTTCTCGAAATCGTTCATCGCCAGGCTGACCGTCGTCTTCGCCTCACCCCCAAATGTGTCGAGATACTCCGTCAGGGTCGTGTAGCGAACGTTGAAGTGGCGCGAGAGCTCCCTGAATTTGGCGGGATCGAACTTGTTCACGGCCTGCCCGCCAAGCGTCTCCCAGCCGAATTCCGTCCATTTGAGGACCAGGGGCATCCCCAACTCACGGAGTTGTTGCAGGCGCTGCCGACCTTCGTCACTCCAAAGCCAATCGATATCGTGGGTAACGGCCGGGGGATGGAACACCAGATCGTTGACCGGCGTCGTCAGGATTTTCGTGCCATCCACGCCGCGCCAGAGAAAACAATTGAGGTTCATCCGCGGGCTGCCGTGTTTTCCCCACGTGTCGCACTGCGCCAAACTGGCGAACCGATAACCCGATTGCGCAATCAGTTGGGGCACCTGAGGATGGCTGAACTCCTCTTCTTCGAGGAACGCGGAGACATAGCGACCCACGGCTTTGCGGATCGTCTGCTGTCCAACCACCAGTTGCCGCAGGTTCGACTCACCCGACACCATGGAGCCCATGGGCTGTCCATATGAGCCGCCAATCAGTTCGACCCGACCGGCACGCACATACTGACGGAGACGCGCGGCAATGTCGGGATAGTGCTCGGCGACCAGTTCGTAGGCCAACGCATCGAGGTTCAGACACGTCTTCACGCTCGGGTCGTAGTCGGCCATGGCAAGACTGTCGCGCACCGAAGCGGCGCACGACTCCAGGCCCAGTTGCCACCCGATACCGGTATAGCTCCAGTGATTGGCGAGTGTCAGACAGAAGTCCGGTCTGCCATTTTCTTTCGCTGCCATAGTCTTATCGTCTGCCTGAGGGGTAGCCACGGGCCCGCACCGCCGGCGTTCCATCGAGTACTCGTTGGAGCGATAGAATATCACAGCCCGGCCACGCCTCAAGTCGGCGTCACCCGGCTGTTTCCTCCCGGTAGCAGATGAAATCAACCTGCCTCCTTCAACCTGCCACATTCGGTTACCGCCCCTTCGCCGCTAGATGGGTCAACCACGACTCCAGTGCCGCCAGACTGTTGCCGGTGGCCATGCCCGTATCGACCTGGCCCGCCAGGTCCGGACCCCAGTGCTTGTTACAGTACTGGCCGAGCGCGTGAATCATGCCCCCATCCCACGGACACCCGGGAGCTTTCATCTGCCAGTGCCCGATGAAAGTCGCCGCCTCGCGCGCCATTGTCTCGAACCACTCATCGCCGGTGAGTGCGTACAGTTCCAACAACGGTGTCATTGCCTTGGCCGGTCCGATCGGGTAGAGCAAAGGCAAGTCATCCATCCGGCAACACTGGCCGCCGCGGGCAATGCCCCTGTGCGCCTGGGGCACGTCATAGAAGTAGGTCCACGCGATGCCCAGTGCCGCCGCACGCTTGCAGAGGCGGAGCAACGTGTCATCGCGGGTCGCCGCGTAGAGCGGGACCAACCCCTCCAACAGGTAATAGAGCGCCTCGCCGTCAGTGTACTCGACCGTGGAAGAGACGATGCCGTCGAGCATCTGGTTGTAGTGCTCGCAACGCTCGATCTCGGGAGCGACAGCCGCCGCCAGCCGCCGCGCGCACTCCGTCCATACCGTCTCGCCGCTGACCTGCCCCAGTCGCACCCACAGACCGCATACCACGACGCGCGCCGCGATGCGATGCGGCTTCGTGTTCGCCTCGCGATCCTTGTCGTCGAAGATGTCGTTCAGGTCGCCGTTGGGCTTCTGATTCCGCGCAAAGTAAGCCGCCATGGACCGCGCCGCCGCCAGCCATGCCTCGCGCGTGCTGGCGTTCGGGTAGTCGGGGGCCTCCCGATAGAGCTGGAGCAGTTGACTGCCTGTGTGCCCCAGAGAGTGCGTCCAGATCCGGTTGCCGGGTACGTGGTCCATCAGGAAGTCGCCATAGCGCTTGCCGTCGGTGCGGTCGAAATACGGCTGGTCGTCGCCCGGAGCTCGCTTGAACAGTTCCATGTTGCGGGACATCTCGTCCACGTAGGGCAGCAGACTTGCGTCGCCCGTGCGCGCCCAGTGACGCACCATACCCAACATAGCTTCCACGGCAATGCCTTCGCCCCAACCCAGGTCGAAGTAGCCGGTCATCTCGCCACGCTTCTTCGCCGGCCCGGTCTGCGTCCGCACCCACATATTGCTGAACCAACCGCGTTCGGGTCCAAGGGCATCCGGCTCCCACAACTCGCAGTGCTTGTAGAACCCGGCGATGCCATCGGCTACCTTGGCCAGGTCGACGGCCGGCGGCGGTGTCCGCAACAGAATGGCGGAGGCTATCCGCTCCGCCTCCATCAGCGCCTCGTCCCCCGCCACCAACGGCTTGGCGGCCACGATCTCATGGAAGGTCAACACCGTGCCGACCGCGAAGCGAGTCGTGACGGGCATCGTGTCGATGGCCCTTGAATACGCGTTCGGCGCCGGATGAGAGTCGGGAAAATACACCCGCAGTGCGGCACTCGCGCCGCTGTCCGCGGGCGCGAACTCGATCGTGCCCGGCGAAACGGTCTTGTCCAAACCGTACAAGGCCACGAAGGTATCGTCATGCCAGACGTGGAATGGAAACGGCAGCGCCCAATCCACGCAAGCCCGCAGCGGACTCAAGCCGGCCAGCGGCTGTTCCCAGGCGCGCAAAGGATAGGTGTACCGCAGCTGAGGCTCTGCCCTGAGCCTCAAGCCAGGACAAATCGCCCCTTCGACCTCGCGCGTGAAACGATAGGTCTGCACGCGACGCAGATAGGGCTGCCCCGGCGCCAAGGTGATCGTCTCGCTCGCTTCCCAGGCATCCGTCTTGCCGGACAATGTCGCTTCCCACGTCCCATCGGAGCGTTGCCGCGCGCCGCACGTCGAAGCAGCGATTCCGCCCAGCGACGTCACAAACTCGCGCCCCGGCTCGCCCTCGAGAACGCGACGCGGCCCTTGAGGCGTGGTCACTTGGATGGCCTGGATGTGGTACTCCGGTCCATCCGCGCATTCGGAAACGCCAATTGTCACCGTCAGTAGTCCGTTGCTGCCCCGTAGTTTATTCATAGCCTCCACACCCTTCCCGGCTCCCATCGCGCATACCGCCACCCGCTGCACATTAATATTCATTCTATGGCACAGTCTTGAGTGACTCAATGGAGATACTTAGCAAGAATGCATGGATCTTTATGTCAAACCATCAACAGAATGTCGAATTGACCCAGTACCCACCAGCGCGCGCATTCTGCTAGACTGCCGGCGTGTCATGAAGATCGGCCCGGACACCCACCTGACCTATTGCCTCAACGTGCACCCCGGCGATAGCTGGGAGTCGCAACGCGCCGCCATCGCCGAGCACGCCTTGGCGATCAAGACGGAAGTCGCTCCCAGGCGTTCGTTCGGACTTGGGTTGCGGCTGAGCCATGCGGCGGCGTCCACGCTGGCCGATCCAGCCGAGTTGGCTTCGTTGCGCAACCTGCTGGCCGCGCACGACATGTACGCGTTCACGATCAACGGCTTTCCCTACGGAACCTTTCATGGGCGCGCGGTCAAGGCGAACGTCTATCTCCCCGACTGGAGCGAGACCGCGCGCCTGGACTACACGCTGCGCCTGGCGGAACTGCTGGCGGCGTTGCTGCCCGAAGGCGTGGACGGAAGCATCAGCACCGTGCCGGTCTCCTACCGTGGCTGGCTGCGCACGGCGTCCAGCAAGCGGCAGGCCGTGGAGAACCTGGCGCGGACCGCCGCCGGACTGCACGACATCGCACAACGCACCGGTCGCGAAATTCATCTTGGTTTGGAGCCGGAGCCGGACTGCGTGCTCGAGACCACGAGCGAGGTCGTGGACTTCTTCGAGCGACACCTGCTGCCGCTGGGCAGCGCCTGGCTGCGGCGTGAACGCGGCCTTGCCGCGAACGCCGCCGAACTCCTGCTGCGACGGCACCTCGGCGTCTGTTTTGACACCTGCCACCTGAGCGTGCAGTTCGAGCGTCTGGAGCACAGCCTGGCGCTGCTGGCGTCGCGCGGAATTCGCCTGTCCAAGTGTCAGCTCAGCGCGGCCCTGCGCGCGCCCATGACCGCCGCCGCGGCGCAGTGCCTCGCGGCCTTCGTGGATCCGGTCTATCTGCACCAGGCCAAAGTCCGCGGTCCGCGCGGCGGCATCCGCGCCGTGCCGGACCTGACGCGCGCCTTTCTCGATGGCTGGACGGACGACGACGACGCGCGCGAATGCCGCATCCATTTCCATGTGCCCTTGTACATGCCCGGCTACGGAGCGTTGTCCTCGACGGCGGACGAGTTGACGCCGGCGTTCCTGAGCGCCGCGCGCACTGCCGGTGTCCGGCACTTCGAGATCGAGACCTACACCTTTGATGTCCTACCCGCCGCCTTGCGCAGCCGCGGCGTCCGCGCCAGCATTGTCGAGGAGTACCGCTGGGTGCTGGCGCGCTGTCACGGGACATCAATCAAGCCTGAGCCTGAAACCTGTGCCTGTGCCCTGCCGTTTCGGGCGCTGCGGCTATGTTGACGCCCACCCATTTCAGAGGACCCGCGCTTTTCGCTTGGCGTTCTGTGCTGGAATATAGTTTAATTCGCGTCGTGGTCATCAATCCCCGCCGTAATGAAACGCGATTTGCCAGCATTGCTTGAGACGATGCGTCCGCGCGTGCGTGACGTGGTCGGACTGGACTTAGGGTCGTCCGGTATGAAGGCGGTCCGTTTGCGGTGCGACCGGAGCGGCCGCGTGACGGTGCTGGCGGCTGACGTGCTGCCGCCCTTGCGTCCTCCGGCGACGGAAGACGCACCTGTGGAGCCGTTGCATCTGCCCAAGCCTCTGCAGGCCCGCGCGGCGGCATTCTGTTTCACCTCCACGCAGGCGGTCTGCAAACTGCTGACCATTCCCGGGGGGCCGGAGAAGGTCGCCGAAACCGTCTTTTCGGCTTTGCTGGGACTGCCGCGCCAGTCAACGTTCCGTTGCTTTCACAAGGTGTTGGATGGCGAATCGCGTGCGGAGGCGCTGGTGCTGGCGGTCGGCGTGCCCGAGAGCGAAGCGTCCTGGTTGGCCGCGCTGCTGGCCAAGGGTGGGCCGGCGCCTTGCGCCGCGGAACTGGCCGGCCTCGCCGCGATGACCGCCTATCGCGCCGGCCCCGGCGCGGAGGCCGCGCCCCGTTGTGACCTGGTGCTGGACGCTGGCGCGGCAATGACGACGCTGGCCGTCTTCTTCAAGGGCCGCCCGCTGGTCGTGCGCCAGTTCCCCCAGGGCGCTACTGCCGTGGTCAACCAAGTGATGCATGACCTGCACGTGGACGAGCCGACCGCCCGGGACATCCTCGATGTCGGTTCGATTGACGCCCGCTCCTCCGTGCACACGGTCTATGAGAGTTTCCTGCGACAACTCGCGATTGCGATTGATTTTGCCGAACGGCGGTCCGGACAACGGCTGCAGAAGATCTTCCTGACCGGGGGCCTGGCCGCTAACCGCGATTGGCGCGAGGAGTTGAAGGCTGTTACCGGAGTGGCGCCGGAGACCTGGAAGATTTGGGAGAATATGAGCGTGGCTTCGGGAGCCGTTACGGAACGCGCCTCGCGACCGGGCGTGTGTTTTGCGGCCGCCACCGGCGCGGCGCTGGCCACGCTGGAGATGTCATGAACCTGCAAGTCAACCTGCTGCGCGTGGAGGAGCGGCGCCGTCCGGGCGGATTGGTGGCGCGCACCCTGATACGCGCGTCCGCCGTCGTGGGTGGCGCGGGAGTGCTTCTCTACGCCGTCTATTGCGGCCTGGCCTACGAGCAGGCGTCGCGCGAACTGCACGGCGTCGAGGCCAGATGGCGCCAGCTCGAACCAGACTTCAAACGCGCCGAGGAACTGATCGGGAGACACAAGGCGCTGAGCCGACAGATCGGCGAGATCGCGGCCTTCAGCAATGCCCAGATCAAGGTGGCGCTGCGGCTGCGCGCGCTGGCGGAGATCGTGCCGGCGCACGTGCAGTTGACTTCCCTGGACTGGAATCAGAAGCACGTCAATGTGCAAGGCGAACCGATGCGGCAGTATCTCGTCAACATCAGTGGACGCACGGGCGGCGCCCGCGCCGACCAAACCGTGCGCGACTTTATCGCCGCCATCAGAGGGCTGCCGCCAGCCGCCGATTTCGGCACCATCACGCCCGGCGGCTTCAGCCTGGCATCGCTCGATTCCAAGGCCGAGGCTGAGAGTCTCTTCGAGGTGCGCGCCGAATTCGCGCCCAGGAGGCTCAAATGACCTTTTCCGGCGTTACCTTGACGCGCACGCAACGACGCGTGGCCATCGGCTTGGGCGCGGTGCTGGCCCTGTACGTCGTGCTGGCGTTAGTGGTCAAGCCCCTCAGGTCGGCGCGCGCTCGCCAGGCTGATCGCAGCTTACAGCTGAAGGCTCGCATCGCGGAAGCGCAACAGGCGATCGCCAACATCGCCAAGCTGGAGAAGGAGACCGCCGCATTGCGCGACGCGCTCGCGACGGACACCAATCGCCTGGTGCTGCGGCCGGTGCTGGGGTCTTATCCTATCCAGCGCGATATCCACCGCCTGGCAAGCGAGAGCGGTTTCAAGGTGGTTTCCGTGCGCGAGGTCGGCAAGGAACCCATACTGGGCAAAGCCGTTGTTCGGCCAGAGCCTCAGGAGAAGCCAGCCAAAGCCAAAGCCAAAGGCGCCAAGGAACCGGTGGCGGATGCGCCGCCGACCCTGGCACGCTACCTGGCGGATGTCGGCGGCGAAGGCTCATATGCCGATGTCATAGACCTGATTGACCGCTTGGAGCAGGATAACCCCTGTCTGGGCGTGCTGTCGCTGAGCGTACGGTCTGTCGTTCAGACCCCCGAGCGCCACCGCGTTACAATGCAACTCGAGTGGCCGGTCGCCGCTGACCC